>JASHTO010000728.1 GCA_030040515.1 Terriglobia bacterium | reverse complement strand
TGAGTCACGCTACCGCGAAATCAAGAACCTGACGCATTTTGATGCCTGATGCCGACGTCGATTCTCAACCCACCGAGCTTGAGCTCTGGCGCATTCCCCCCTCCGCGCGCGGCGCCGCCGCGCTGGTGATTCTGGCGGCAACTTGCGCCGGCCTTCGGTTCTTCTACTCCCACCGACTCTCGAACCTTTACGGCGATGGCCTTGCCCACATGGAGGGCGCCCGGCGAATCTTCGATTCCCTCACGCCGGGTTACCAGGAAATCGGAAGTGTGTGGCTGCCGCTTTACCACTTGATTTGCGCACCGCTTGCCCTGAACAACTTTCTGTGGCGTTCGGGGCTGGCGGGCGGGATCGTTTCCTCCCTCGCCTTCGCCCTGACCTGTTACGTGCTCTTCTGTCTGGGAGCGGAAATGAATCGCAACGTGGCGGCGGGAGTGGTGGCGCTGGCCGGGGCGTTGCTGTGCCCGAGCTTCCTCTACCTGGCGAGCACGCCCCTGACGGAGCCGCTCGCGATTCTGTGTTTCGCGCTGGTGGTTTATGCGCTCTTCCGATACTCGCTGGCCGGTTCATGGAGAGCGCTCACGGGCGCCGGCGTGGCCGCTTTGCTGGGCACGCTCACGCGCTACGACCTGTGGAACGTTTTGCCCTTTGCCGCCGTGTTGGTATTTGGAATCTACCCTTGCGCCTGGCGGCAGCGGCTTTACCGCGCGTGCATTTTTGCCGGCATTGCGCTGATCGGCCCGCTCGCCTGGATGATTCACAACGCGCACCGCTTCGGGAATCCGCTGGAATTCTATAACGGTCCCGGCTCCGCGCAGGACATCTATGCTCACCAGTTGGCCACCACGGGTTTCCCCTACCCCACGGCCGGCAACCTGCTGCTTTCCACACGGTATTACCTGGAAGATTTGAAGTTGGTGATGGGCGCAGGTGCACTGGAGCTGGCCGTGCTCGGGGTGGTGGCGTGGTGTGCGAGCCTGCGTGGGTCGCGGCGCGCGGCCGCGGCTGTGCTGTTTCTGGTTCCGCTGCCCTTCTACATTGAAGCCATGGCGCACGCCGGAGTGCCGTTGTATGTTCCCACGCTGTTCCCTCACACTTACTACAACATAAGGTATGGCGTGGAAATGATTGGCGCCGCCGCACTGTTTCCGTCGTTTGTATTCACTCCCCGCCTGGGAAGGGGGCTTCGGCTGGCACTCCTGGTGATCTTCCTGGCGGTGATGGGAGTGCAGTTTGTACAAGTGGGTTCCGCGGGGGCCCGCGAAATGCCGATCGTGAAGGAAGGCATCCTGAATACTCCTTGCCACAATCCGAGCCAGCAGGCTATCATCGCCTACCTGCGCGCGCATTATGATGGAGGGCGTGTTCTGGTGGCGGCGGGGAAGTGGCCCTGCGTGATGCCGGATGTCAACATCGATTTTCGCAACACCCTCAGCCAATACAATCGCCCCTATTGGGCCAAAATGCGGACCGAGCCGCAGAAGTGGGTGGAATGGATCATTCGCGGCAAGGGCGATGAGGTGGACAGTCTGATGCGCTCGTATTCGCAGGCATTTAAGGATTTTGAAGTTGTCGACCAGGAGCAGTTCCCGGGCGGGGGCGGATTCGCGATCTACCGGCGACGGGCCGAGAGATGAGATATGGCTGGCCATGGCGCCGTAACACTGTTCCCTAGAAACCGCCAGCCTTTGTGATATGATGAGAAGAGAAGAGGCTGGTTCATGTCAAAGCGTTATATCGAGCGGCGGAACGGGCCATCCCTGCCCGCGGGTTTGCGAAATCGACTTGAGAAGGCCCGCCCTCAGATGCATTTCCTTCCATTATGAGATTCTGTGAAGGTCGCTCCTGATATGTTGACCCGAACTCCCTTCACCAAATACCATGGGCAGGGAAATGACTGGCTTGTGGTAGCAGAGAAGCACGTCCCCGCACACTTGTATGAGTTTGCGCGCGCGATTCTTGACCGCCACACCGGCGCGGGGGCTGATGGTTTGATCGTCATAATGAAGCCCGTGGCGCGCGGTCACGAGGCGCGCGTTCGCTTCATCAATGCCGACGGCAGCGAGGCGGAAATGTCCGGAAACGGCATTCGCTGTGCCGGGTTGCACCTTCTTGAGCGCGCGCCTCGCAAACGAATCCTGACCATCGAAACGCCGGCCGGAATCAAAACCCTGGAAAAGGCGAAATCGATTGGCGGCAAGCAAGCTTTCCGTGTGCACATGGGCGCTCCGATTCTCAGCGCGGCGGAGATTCCATTCGAACCCGCCGAGGCGGCGTCGCCAATTCTTCGCTTCCCGCTCAAGACCCACACGGGCGACTTGCCCGTGACGGTCACTTCCATGGGAAATCCGCATTGCAGTCTGTTCGTGGCAGATTTTGATGATTGGTTGCGGTTAGGCCATGAAATCGAGCACAACGAGCATTTCCCCCATCGCACGAACGTTGAGTTTGTCCGGGTTGTCTCGAAAGGCGAAATGGAAGTGCGATTCTGGGAGCGGGGTGTCGGCCGCACCCATTCATCGGGAACCGGGTCATGCGGAGCTACGGTGGCGGCGATTCTGAACGGGCTTACGGAAAGGCGTGTGCGCGTTCGGACGGAAGCCGGAACCCTGGAAGTGGAGTGGCGGGAGGGTGGGGAGGTGATCCTCACGGGTCCGGCGGAAAAGGTGATGGCCGGAACTTATCTCTACCGGGGTTAAAGTTACGGATGGACGTAAAGGTAGAGCTTGTGGGGAAGTCCATTCTTGGAAGTAACCTCCTCCACCTTGTCCGGGTCCCAGCCGGGAATGTGAAAGTCGTGGCAGACGATGCGCGTGCCGGAATGGAGTTGATGTTCGAGCCTCGGGCGAAGCTTCTCGTTGGCGGAGGTCAGCAGGTAGAGCGTCACCACCGTGGCCTTGCTGAGGCTTACGTCGAACATGTCCTCATTCATGATGCGCACCTTGTCCTCAAGCCCTAACTCCTTAACGCGATCGCTCGATTCACGAGAGAGCTGCGGATTGATCTCGATGCCGACGGCGTGAGCGCCGAATTTCTGCGCCGCGGCAATGACGATGCGCCCGTCCCCCGAACCCAAATCGTAGACCACATCATCGGGGGTGACCTTCGCCAGCTCCAACATCTTGTCGACAATGTCTTGCGGAGTCGGGACGTAGGGAACTTGCTTGATCAGCGTGGCGTTGGAAAGGTTTTGTCCGGACTGTGCGGCGCGCGCGGGAATCGGCAATTGCCCGAGACAGAGGAAGACTGAAAAAATCGCGGCCCTCGCCGGAAAGCGCGGGCAGGTGAAGGGAGAGATGAATTTACTCATGAAACGATTCTAGCGTTGTCGCGCCATCTTGTCGAGGAGGGCAGGTTAACTCTCACGGTCACGTCAAAGTCGTGTTGATTGGGAGTGCGGGAGCTTGCTCCCGCTTTTCTGGCCGGCAGCTTGCTGCCAGTCAATTCGTCCCGATGGCCATTGGCCTGTTATCTCCCACTTACGGGACTTTGACGTGCCCTTGGGTTAGCCCTCTTGCGCTTCATTCGTTTCCACCCTAGGCTGGGAGGGGCTCTGGTATTCGGGTAATTTGCGTCAGCAGCGCGCAATAACGTGGCCAATCCCTTCACCAGGAGAACCTCGGCTTGACTCAACCCGCTCTGCGTCGTGAACTGAAGTTCACCCATGCCACCGCCCTCGTCGTGGCCAATATGATTGGCACCGGAATTTTCACCACCACGGGATTTCTGGCGGGTGATTTGGGGCGGCCGTCTTTGCTGATCGGAATTTGGGCGGTGGGGGGCCTGATTGCGGTCGCCGGTTGCCTGTGTTACTCGGAGATGGGCGTCAACCTTCCGGAATCGGGGGGCGAGTATATTTTCCTGCGCGAAGCCTGGGGCCCGCTTTGGGGCTTCCTGAGCGGCTGGATTTCCTTCTTCGCGGGATTTTCCGCACCGATTGCCGCGGCGGCGCTGGCATTTTCGGAATACTTCAGCCATTTTTTCCCGGCTTTCTCCATCGCCGGACCGGCCGCGAATTCCGGTGCGGGGCAAGGTTGGTTCCACCCAGGTCCCGGGCAGTGGCTGGCGGTGGGCATCGTGCTGGTCTTTTCGGCCATAAACGTGGCCGGGCTGCGGCCCGCGGCGCGCCTTCAAAACCTGCTCACGGCCGTCAAACTCGGCGTCCTGGCGCTTTTCCTCATCATGGCGGTCGCCGTGGGGCAGGGGAGCGCGGCGCATTTTTCGCAGGCCGCCGCTCGCACCTCCAGCCACAGCCTTCCCGCGCAGTTTGCCGTCTCGCTGGTCTTCGTGATGTTCGCTTACAGCGGTTGGAACGCCGCGACCTATGTGTCCGGCGAGATCAAAAACCCGGGACGCACCATTCCGGCTTCGCTGGTGGCGGGGACACTTACCGTGGCGGGACTCTATCTGCTGCTTAACGCCGCCTTTGTTTTCGCACTGCCGCTGGAATCTATGAAAGGCGTGGTGGCGATCGGAGAGGCGTCCGCCGGGGCGTTGTTTGGTCTGCGCGGTGGCAATCTTTTCAGCGCCATCATGTCCGTGGGGCTGCTCTCCACGGTCAGCGCCATGGTGATTGCCGGGCCCCGAGTTTACTTTGCCATGGCGGTGGATGGCTGCTTCTTTCGCACGGCGGCGCGCATTCATCCCCGCTGGGGCACGCCGATGTTTGCCATCGTATTTCAGGCCTTGGCCATCGTACTGATGATTTTAAGCGGCACGTTTGAGAGCCTGGTTTACTACATCGGATTCGCGCTGATTTTTTTTGCGGCGCTGGCGGTGGCGGGGCTGGTGCGCCTGCGCCGGCGCGCGGGCTGGCGGACGCTCGCGGTGGTGAATTGGGGCTATCCGCTTGCTCCGGCAGTTTTTCTTGTGGCGAGCGCCTGGATGCTCTCCTACACGGCCTCGATGCGGCCGAAAGAGTCCGGGCTCGGGTTGCTGACCATTGTATTGGGCGCAGTACTGTATTTCTGGAGATTCCGGCGCCAATGAGCAGGTTAAACCGCAGGCGATTTCTCAAGAACTCGCTGGGCTCCGCAGCCTGCGTCGCGCTTCATCCCACCGCAGTGTTGCCGGCCTCGAATTCCGCCTACACCGTGGTCTGGGACCTGGATAAGGCTTACCGCGAGTCGACGCCCACGCGCGAGCGAGTGTGCCTGAACGGACTCTGGCGCTGGCAGCCCGCTGTGAGTCGGGCGGACAAAACGCCCTCCGGGGATTGGGGATACTTCCGGGTGCCGGATTGCTGGCCCGTGGAGACCGTGGCGGGAAAGAGTCCGCCCATCTTCTTTCCCTCCCCCCCATGGGAAAAACTGAACCTGAGCGGGGTAACCGCTGCGTGGTATGAAAGGGAAATCACGGTGCCCGCTCATTGGCGGGGTCGGCGGGTAGTGATTTCCGCGGCTTATCTGAACTCCTACGCCGCGGTTTACATTGATAGCGTGCAGGTGGGTGAAATGCAGTTCCCCGCGGGGATAGTTGACCTCACCTCCGCGTGCCGGCCGGGAGAAAAACATCTGCTTTCGATGCTGGTGGTGGCCTTGCCCCTGAAGGCGGCAATGATGTCTTTCGCCAACAGCGCCGCGGCGCGACAGGTGGCAGGGGAAGTGGAGCGGCGCGGGTTGTGCGGGGATGTCTACCTCGAAGGTACACCTTCCGGATCCCGTATCGCGGACGTCAAAGTTGAAACGTCGGTGCGGAATTGGCAAATCACTTTTGATTGCGCGCTTGCTGCGCTCGATTCCGGTGTCCGCTACGTTCTGCGCGGGCAAATCCAGGACGGCGAACGCACGGTGGCGGAGTTTATGGGCCCTCCTTTTTCTTGCCACGAACTCGTCGAGGGGCGAATCCGTTCGACCCACGCCTGGCATCCCGAAAAGCTCTGGGATACGCACACACCCGGAAATCAATACGGCCTCAGCCTGTCTCTTCTCGATTCGAGCGGCAAAGTTCTGGACACGGCGCTGCCCGTGGGTTTTGGCTTTCGGGAATTCTGGATCGAGGGCAGGGACTTTTACCTGAACGGAACGCGCCTTTACCTATCGGCAATGCCGCTGGACAACGCCCAGGGGAGCGCCCTCTCGGCCAGCTACGAAGCCACACGCGCGACCTTGCAATGGTACAAGAGCTTCGGCATCAATTTCGTTTACACGCATAACTACGGATGTGAGCCCGGAACTCACCGGGCATTTGAAGAAGTCTTGCAGGCGGCCGACGATGAGGGCATGCTGGTGGCTTTTTCGCAGCCGCACTTCGGCCAATACGATTGGACTCCCCCCCTCGCCGAAATCCTTAACGGCTACTTGCAGCACGCGCGGTTTTATGTGGGCGTCGCGCAGAACCATCCCTCCGTCATTTGCTATTCCACCAGCCACAATGCCACCGGCTATGGCGAAGATATGAATCCGGACATGATGGACGGCATTGCCGACCCCCGGAGCCCGCGCGAGGCGTTGACCGCCTGGCGGGCGCTTCGCGCCGAAGCCATTATCCGGCGCCTCGATCCCAGCCGGTTCGTCTACCATCATCACTCCGGGAATTTGGGCTCCCTGTATACGGTCAACTTCTATGCCAACTGGGCTCCCGTGCAGGAAATGTCCGATTGGTTCGGGCACTGGGCCACCCAGGGTGTGAAGCCGGTATTCACCTGTGAGTACGGCGTCCCTTACCAATGGGATTGGTCCATGTACCGCGGCTGGTACCAGGGCAGGCGGGAGTTTGGAGCGGCAACCGTCCCCTGGGAATTCTGCGCGGCGGAGTGGAATGCGCAGTTCCTGGGCGATCGCGCTTATCAAATCTGCGAGGCCGAAAAGGAAAACCTGCGTTGGGAAGCGGAACAGTTCCGCCGCGGCCGCGTGTGGCACCACTGGGATTACCCTTACAACTTCGATTCCCAGACTTTCGCCGATATCTCCCAAGTGTGCGCCATGCAGGTGACGGAAAACTATCGCGCTTTCCGCACCTGGGGAAATTCCGCCACCAGCGCGCCCGGAATTACGCAGGACTATTGGAAGAAGGCCGCGATGGCCTCCAGCCTGCCGAATCTGCCCCTGGAGGTTGACTGGGAGCGCTTGCAGCGGCCCGGTCCGCGGCCTGTCTACGTGGATGAGAAACGAGCCCGGGAGATGCTGGCTTATCATCCCTCCGATTACCAACCCACGGCCGTCGCCGAAGCGCTGTATCGAAACTACCGGCCGCTGCTCGCCTACCTGGCGGGTGAGCCCGCGTCGTTTACGAGCCAGGATCACAATTTCCGGCCGGGCGAGATTCCTGAAAAGCAGTTGATCCTCATCAACAACTCACGTGAGGAGGTGCAGGCAGACTGCCAGTGGTCGTGCCATCTGCTGCGCCCGACCGGTGGAACAAGCAAGGTCACTCTGGCACCGGGCCAGCAGCACCGGGACATCCTGCCGCTCAACCTGCCGGCGGACTTGCCCCATGGACGGTACGAATTGCGCGCTTCGGTCAGATTCGCCAAGGGGGAAACACAGGAAGATTCGTTCGCGATCGAGGTGCTTCCCCCGCCGGCAGCCGTGCAAATCAACGCCCCAATCGCCCTTTTTGACCCCCGGGGTGAAACCGCCAAGTTGCTGGACCAAAGGGGACTCCGGTGGGAGCGTGTGGAGGCCCAGTCCGGTCTCTCTGCCGATGAGATTATCATCATCGGCAAAGGAGCGCTCACACCCGGCGTGCCCGCACCCGATGTCTCGCGCGTGCGCGACGGACTCAAGGTGGTGGTCTTTGAGCAAACCGGCGAAGTTCTGGAGAAACGCTTCGGCTTCCGCATCGCCGAGTACGGATTACGACAGGTCTTTCGCCGTGTTCCCCAGCACCCGTTGTTGGCAGGCCTGGATGAGGAGCATCTCCGGAATTGGCGTGGCGAATCCACCACCCTGCCGCCGCGCCTGACCTATGAGATTTCAAAACAATTCATGGGCGTCCCCGCGGTAACCTGGGCGGGAATACCAGTACCGCGCCTATGGCGGTGCGGCAACCGCGGCAACGTAGCCTCCGCGCTGATCGAGAAGCCGGCATGCGGAAGCTTCCT
>JASHTO010000727.1 GCA_030040515.1 Terriglobia bacterium | reverse complement strand
GCGAGCGGTCCGAGTGCGGTTGCGCCGGCGCCGAGTGGCCCGAGCGCAGTCATACCCGCGGAAAGCCCAACATCCGCCTCAGGGCCGGCGATTCCTTCGGCCATCGCTCCCCCCACATCCCGACGTTTTGCAAACATCCTTCCCATCGCCGCGGGATTGATTTTGGTGGTGGTTCTGGGTGGATACTTCGCGTGGCGCCATGCCGCCCATTCCAAGCCGGCGGGAGCCCAGGAATCGCTTGCTGTACTCTATTTCTCGAATCTTTCGCAGGACCCATCGCTTGACTGGCTGAACCGCGGCCTGACGGAGATGCTGACCACCAACCTCGCGCAGGTGAAGGGTTTGGAAGTTCTCTCCACCGAGCGCATTCTGGCGGAAGTGCAGCGCATGGGGATGAAGCAGACGACCGAGCTCAGTCCCGCCACGGCTGCGCAAGTGGCGCGCAACACCGATGCCGACGCGTTCGTCACCGGCACGCTGCTGCGCACGGGGCCCAAGCAGCTTCGCCTGGACGTGCAGGTACAGGACACGAAATCCGGCCAGATCCTGTTCTCCGACAAGGTGGAGGCGGAAGACGTTCAGGGCATTTTCAGCATGGTGGACCAGATTACGGGCCGCATGGCGCAGCGCTTCGCGCCCGCAGCCAACGCCACGGCGAATGGGCCGAGCATTGAAGAGGCGGCAACGTCCAATCTTGAGGCCTACCGTCATTTTCAGACCGGTCTTGACCTCAGCCGGCGCTTCATGGTCGCGGAGTCCATACGGGAACTTGAGCAGGCCACTCAAATCGATCCGCAATTTGCGCTGGCTTACTGGTACCTTGCCGGGGGGTATGCCACAGTAGGAGATTTTCGCAAAGGCCACGAGTTAATAGATAAACTTCAGGGGTTGCAGTCGCGTCTGCCCCGTCAATACCAGTTGCAATACCAGGCCGAACTGGCGTCGGAAGCCGGTGACGATGCCCGCAAGCAGGAGATTCTGGAATCACTCGTGAAGGAATTTCCCCGCGACGACCTCGGCCGCGTGCAGTTGGCGAATTTGTACCTCCAAATGATGTACGTTGATCGTGCGGTAACGACACTGAAGGACGGCTTGCAGCTTGATCCGAAGAATGAAGAGCTCATTAATGTGCTGGTCTATTCGGAGGCGGACGCTGGAAACCTCCAAGCGGCCCTGCAGGCGGACGATCAATACATGGCCATTCGCCCCAATGACCCGAATCCTTGGGATACGCGCGGGGACGCCCTGTTCATGCTGAATCACGATGACGAGGCGGTGGAAGCCTATCGCAAAACCATCGTCCTGAAACCCGATTTTGTCAATTACACCGATTACCTGAAGCTGGCGGTTGTTTACGCCGACCAGAAAAAGTTCGCGCTGGCGGACACGGCGCTTCAGGATTTTGGCGACCATGTTACGGGTACCATGAAGGTTTACATCCCGCAATTTTCAGCGCAGTTCAAAGAGCTGCGTGGTGACCTGGAGGGAGCGCGTGCCAGCCTTCGGCAAGCAGTGCGGGCATTGGCTGCGGCCGGGCAAAAGGAAGGTGCCCTGGGCGCTCTGCGGGCGCTGACGCTGGTCTCTTTTTTGACGGGGGAAGGTTACGCTTCCGATCTGGCGTTTGCCCGGCAGCAGAAAATTTCGGGATATGAGGATGCGGTTGTGGAGCTTCTGCAATCGGTACAAGGAGATGCCGCTGCCGCCGAGCAGAGTGAGCAAAAGTATATTGCGGCTCGCCCCGAGCTTGGCGCCAAAGGCGTGGAAAATCATCGAAACTTCGACGCCATGGACGTCGCCTTTGCCCATAATGATCCGCAGGCGGTTTTGGCTGTGGCGGGACGCCTGCCCAGCACCTATGACTTGGATCTCCTTTACCTGCGTGGCTGGGCCTATTTCGAGACTAAGGACTATGCGCACGCGGAGCGGGATTTTCACAATACGATTCTGGGGGAGAGAGTGATGGCGAGCTTCGGCAACGTGCGCGGCCACTCACCGCTGCGCGCTGCACTTGCACATTTCTACCTGGGCCAAATCTATGACGCCACCGGCAAACGCGACCAGGCGGTGAATGAGTACCAGGAATTCCTGTCGCACTTCGAGAATTCCACGGCCAAGCTGCCGCAAATCGCCCTAGCGCGCGCGGCGCTGAAGCAGGCGCTGCCGTGAGGATTGAGAGTAAGCAGGGGGTTGGGTGACTGAAGATTTTCCATTACATCGAAAAAGACATGAGTTACTTTGGATGTTGCGTCATTTTGCGTTAGAGCGGGATGAGGAGGGGTTTAAAGAGTTTCTGACCGAAAAGCTTGGGATTAGTCCGGACGATGAGAACTACGCGGCCGCTTTGAGCGCTTTTTGGAATCTTGTGAGGTCAATTGAGAATGAGTCTCGCTGATCGCTTCGAGGTTCCTTTTCCTTTGACTTGGTGGGAGTGAATTGTGGTGTCTTTCGACAATCTTGTAGAGTTTCTCGAGTGCCACATCCACCGAATCGGGGGCTGCTACCTGCAAGGTCTTTGCCATGGCCTTGATTCACTCCAAACTACTAAGATACCTCAACGGTATCGCCCCAGTATCAGTATGTCAAGTGGTGTCGACTTTGAACCGCGAGGGGACAAGGAGTAGATTCTACGAACAGCCGCCTCGATGAGAGTCAAATCCGCTACTTCGATGAAGAAGGTTTCCTCATCATCGATCGTCTCTTTACGGACGCGGAACTCCAGCCCGTGATTGACGAGATCAGCGCGGACCTCGACCGGCGCTGCCGTGAAGCCTTCGCGGCCGGGACGCTCTCGCGCACCTATAAGGAATACGGCTTCGAGCATCGCCTGGCGCATGTTGACCGGGAGAATCAGGCGATTTCGAAGTCGATGTGGGATAACAAGGTTACGCTGCCGAGTTTCTTCGGCCTCATGACCAATCCCAAGCTCCTGGACGTGGCGGAGCAATTCTGTGGACCTGAAATCATTGCCTCTGCCGTGTACCGCCTGCGCCCCAAAGTTCCGAGCCACGCCTGGAGCCCCGTGCCCTGGCATCAGGATTCCGCGTATTTAGAAGCGTACTGCGATATGAGCCTGATCCTCACCGTCTGGGTTCCTCTCGTGGAGGCGACGGAGGAGCGCGGCTGCATGTGGGTGATGCCGCGCGCGCATAAGGGAGCGCTGTTCTTCCACCAGCCCGACGATATGGCACATTACCTGGAGATTTCCGTTGACCAGTTCGGCGAGCGAAAGCCCGTGGCCGCGCCGGTTCGCAAGGGCGGCGTGCTGATCATGACCAATCGCACGCCGCACGCAAGCTTTGAGAACAAAACGGACGTGGTGCGCTGGAGCATGGACCTGCGCTACCAGAGCGCCGCACTGCCCACCAACGCCAACATTACCCGCCTACCGAGCGAAGCGGTGAGCTCGCCGACGGTTGGTGTGCCGCTCGCCTGCTATCCGCCCGAACCGGACTTTCTGGTGCGCAGCCAACTGAGGCCCAACGAAGTCATGAGGACCGCCGAGGAATTTATCGCCCTGCGCAGGTCGCACGTCTACAAGGAAGCCACCGACCGCTGGGGATACTCCGTCGCCCAGCGCAAAGACCCGCTCGCCAAGACCTACGAGATCAGAGACCTCAAGTAAAAGCCATCACCACAGAGATCACGGAGGTTCACGGAGAAAACCTCTATGGTGAGATCTCTTCGCCGGCAAATTATCCGACGTAAGACTTGGAAGACGCCGTAAACTTCGACTCGAGGTAGGTGAGGGGAATGTCGTAGAGCAGCACCTTGGGCGAGTGGCGCAGGCTGTCGTGGATAAAGCAGACGTGTGTGCACCAGCACTGGTCGTGCACAATGGCCGCGAGTTCTTCCTGGCGTTCCTGCGTTTCCCAGAGCCGCTGGA
>JASHTO010000726.1 GCA_030040515.1 Terriglobia bacterium | reverse complement strand
CCCGAAGGCCTGACATCGCTTGCGGCGTCGCTTCCCAGGACGGCCACGTCATGCTGGTGCAACCAGCGCGCGCATGTAACGTATAAACCTGCGGTGGGTAGATACGGGCCGACGTTCTCCCGTCGCGTCCAGCGTCCCGTCCGAATTAGCACGACATCCCCCGGCTCCACTCTGACGCCAGCCTTCTTCTCCCAAGCCGACAGGTTTTCCGGGTAGATTGCTTCTCCGGGCTCAAGGTAAGGCCGCCCTTTCAGTCGTGGAATGTCGAAAAGGATCCCGCGGGTGAAGATTCCGGCCTTCAGTTGAACAACATCGAGTTTTTGCGCCCCGGCTGCAGTGACCAATTGCCGGGGAAAACCATTGTAAAGTTTGTCGCCGTCGAACATATGGCACAAGGCGTCGAGATGCGTAATGAACTCGGTGTGAAAACTAACGATGTACTGATCGAATGCGAACGCGGCGGAAGGATCAGCGCCCGTGGTCAGCATCTTATGACCGAAGGGCGGGTTGTTGTCCACGGTCTGCTCGGTGGCATTGTTGTGCGCCAGGGAAATTGCCATGCCCTCCTTGACGAGGGCCGCGGCCGCGATCCGCTTCGTAGGGGTGATAAGGTTTACCGCGCCGAGTTGGTCATTAGCTCCCCACCGGCCCCAATTGGAAACCTCCTTGAACCAGCGGTTGACGTCGGCTTGCGTCGCCTTCGATTCGGGATGCTCGTGCCCGTCTGACCGCGCATCGTTACTCGCTGTCGCACCGCTGTTCTCGGAGGGGATGACCTCGAAACTCGATCGCGAATAACCTTGTAGTGTTGTAGCGCCAGGAGTGAGAGTAGCGCTCCCGAGGAGCGCGAGAATTTGGCGTCGCGAGATCAGCGTCATCTTTTCCTCCGCAGTCGGATAGCTCGAAGTGCCCCGCGTGAGCGGGGTAGGGGCGGACTGTCTGTGCAAACCAATGCATTAACTCCAATGTCCGATGCACCCTTGTGTTGCCAGCGTCTCGATGTGATGCTCTGCGCGCGAAGGCTTAGATGAACTCCTTGGTATGTAGAGCAGGTCCGGAAGCACGGTCCTCTGTGGAATTGTCATCCCGGCTCCAAGTGCTGGATTCGCGCACGATCAACTGAGCCGGCAAAACGGTCCGGCGCGGCGGAGCGGTGAGTTCACCGGAAACCCTCTTTATAAGGATTTCCGCAGCGGCAGCTCCCAGATCGTAAGCAGGCTGCGCGACGGCGCTTACCCGTGGATGAATAAAGTTGAACCATTCCAAATCGTCAAAGCTAACCAGACCGACATCCTGGGGGCAGCGCAAGCCTTGATCAAAGATAGCCCGCAGCGCGCCCATGCTCATTGCCGCATTGCAAACAAAAAGTCCATCAGGGCGTTGGGGAAGCTTCAAGAGCGCGGTGGCGTGGTCGTACCCCGCCACCGTATCGAACCGAGTATCGAACGGCCCCTCCTTAACGAGTTCGGTGTCGAAGGGTATGCCGTGCTCCAAGAGCGCGCGCTTATAGCCCAGGAATCGCTGTTGTGAACTCACGTGGTGGGTAGGGCCGGCGATAATAGCCACACGGCGGTAGCCCGACTCCAATAAATGAGACACGGCCCGGCAGCTACCTTCCTCGCTGTCCGATAAAACCGCATCCGCACGAAGGCCGGGATAATCTCTATTGATGAGCACGACCGGTCTTTCCTCGACGTTGTGTCGCGCGAAATAAGCAGGGGGGTATGCCGCGGGGCAGGTAATCAGCACGAAGCCATCCACACACTTCGCGACGAAAGTTCGATAATAGTTTTCTTCCTTCTGGGGGACGCCGTCCGAGTTTCCAACCAGCACGGTGTATCCATCGCGAGCCAATACGTCTTCGGCGCCTCGCACCACGGCGCCATAAAATGGATTGGTGATGTCGGTGATAACCATCCCGACGGTTTTCGAAACCTTGGTCTTGAGGCTACGAGGGAGTGAGCTGGGAATGTAGTTAAGGTCTTTTACCACTTTCAAGACACGCTCTCGAAGTTTCGGGCTCACCTTGGCGGTCTGGTTGAGAACGTGAGAAACGGTGGCAGTCGAAACGCTTGCCAGAGCGGCGATTTGCTTTATGTTGGCCATGCGCGCTCCGCGATCCTTGCATCGAGGATGATACCGCGTGGAGTGAAATTCAACGAATTAAATTGTAGCATATTCAAGCGTTCTTACTGTGGTTCGTCGGAGCCCACGGTCTGCTGGCGAACAGACCTTTCTTGGACTTGCTGGTACAGCGCTCTCAGGGGGCTGTGCGAATCCCGCAATTTTCGGAAAGCAGCTAACTCGCGTTCGGCATCTTGCGTACGCCCGAGCCTTCGGTACACCTCAGACAGCCGGTAGTGCGCCACTTCATTTTGGGGGTCGAGATGGATGGCTTCCAACAAGTGTTGGAGTGCTTCGTCAGGGTGGCCCAAAGTCGTCAATGCCTTTCCGGCGGCAATGTGCGCATCAACATACGCCGGGTTGAGGGCCAGAGCTTGCTTATAAAATGCCAGCGCTTCCTCCGGCTTCGACCGCAGCCATTGGATTTCCCCCAGCATGTAGACTGACTCGGCATTCCGGGGGTCGGCGAACAAGGCGGCGCGGAATTCCTTTTCCGCTGATTCCCGGGCGGGCTCGGCAGTGGAGTCGGTCAGAATCAACTGGCCTATTTCGAAATGCGCGCCGGGAACTTGCGGATCGATTTCCAAGGCCCGGCGGTACTGCACAATCGCCCCCTG
>JASHTO010000725.1 GCA_030040515.1 Terriglobia bacterium | reverse complement strand
CGTAGGCAACTGTTCGGCCCTGAGCGTCAATCTCCATCAAGGCGGACATCACCAGGCGATCGACGTGCGGGTTCAGGCTGCAAATTCCGTTCGAGAGCTCGAGCGGCAGCATGGGCACGGCGCGGTCGGGAAAATAGACGGAGGTGCCGCGCAGACGCGCCTCGCGGTCAAGCTCCGTGCCGGGGCGAACGTAGTGCGCCACGTCCGCGATGTGAACGTGCAGGAGGTAATTCCCGTTGGCGAGCCGCTCCACTAGCACCGCATCGTCAAAATCCTTGGCCGTCTCGCCGTCGATGGTCACGATGGGCAGCGCGCGGAAATCCCGGCGGCCTGCGCGATCGCGCTCCGAAATGAATTGCGGAGCGGCTTCCGCCTCTGCCAGCACCTGCGCGGGAAAGCGGTGCGGCAGATGAAATTTACGGATGATGATTTCCACGTCCACGCCGAAATCCTCGCGTCGGCCGAGAATTTCGAGCACACGGCCGCGAGGCAATGCCGCCGGGCGCGGATAGGCGGTGATCTCAACGTCCACCACGAGCCCGTTCAAATCCTGTGGCGAGCGCCGCCCGAGGGCTTTCTGCGCCGTTGACCGTCCCTCCGACTCTCCACCGAATTGGCGGTCGCGGCTGCGATGGGCTTCTGCGGGCGAGTTGTCCGCTTCTGAAACTTCGCTAGCCTTGTAATGTAGGCCCGCGCCACGCGGCCATTCTTCCCCGCGCGGGATGACGATTTCAAACGGGATGCGTTGGTCGAAGGGAAGGACAAAATTGTAACGCTGGCCGCAGTGGAACTGCCCCACCACAGTCTTCTGCGCGCGATCGGCGACGTGCAGGATGCGGCCTTCGCGGCGCCCGTCCGGTTTGGCGCGAAGCACCTGCACCTCCACCCGGTCGCCGTTCATGGCGGAGCCCATTCCATCCGCAGCGATGTAGATGTCCTGGTCCGTGCCGGCCAGTGGCGCATCGGGCACCACAAATCCGTAGCCGTCGCGATGGCCGATCAGGCGGCCAGTGACGATATTCGCGCCGCGCGGCCTGGTGAAGCCGGGAGTCGGGAGTCGGGAATCGGGAATCCCCCGGGGTGAATGGCGAGTCGATTCCTTCGCCAGGGCAAAATGATTCTTCTTCAGATAAACAATGCGATGCTGACGGGAGAGAGTTTTGAGGGCGCTCTTAAGTTCGCGCGCCTGGCTCGACCGCAGGCCGAGCTCCACCACCAGTTCGCGAAGGCGAAACGTCTTGCCCGGCGCGAACTCGAAAATCTTCAGAATTTCCTGCATCGAGGGAAATTCAGGCATTGGGGTTTATCGCCTTAGCGCACCAAACCAATTGATCCACAAAAAGCAGCGCGGCGGCCGAAGCCGCCGCGTGGTATTCCCAATCAAGCAAGCACTACCGAGGTCCATTAGAAGCTGATCTTCGCTCCAAACTGAAGCTGCCGCGTCCAGAACTCGTAAGTGTTGTTCGCGGCGATCACCGACTGAAACGGCTGATAGGTCTCCAGACAGGGAGTGGCCGAAGCACATGTGTCCTTGTTCCCGGCCGAATCGGTTACCGAGCCCGAAGTCGCAACGGTATACGCCTCGGTGGTTTCGCCTGAGGAGCCGCCTTGAACGTTGTAGTGGTTGAAGAGGTTATACGCCTCCGCAAACAACTGGATCTTCACCCTTTCCTTAATGGGAATGGTCTTGGCAACACGCAGGTCAAGGTCCTGGGAAGGAGGCACCCTGAAATTGTCGCGAAGTGGAATGCGGAAGGTGCCATCCGAGCCGTTCACGCCGCCGCCGTTGGAGAGTATACCCGGGGCGTTTTTGCTGATGGTCGCCGAAAAGGGAAGACCGTCCTGCGCGGCGAAAATGGGCGCGATCTCCCATCCGTCGGTCAAGTAGCGGGCGCGGCCGTTTACGTGCCAGGGAGAGTTGCCGACGATATAGATGCTGAGGCGCCGGGGAACATCCAGGTACGAGTTGCCGTAATCTGCCTGCATGTTGTTGGGGTAGAGCATATTGAACCCGCTCGACGCAGTGATCGTGGTGCTGGTGATCGTGTTGGAATCGTAGTCCAGCGAGTGCGCCCAGGTGAAGTTGGCGTCAAACTGAATGGAATGGCTGAGCCGGTGCTTGCCTTCCGCGACAAAAGCATTGTAATTGCTGCTGACTCCGAAGAGGTCGATCATCTGCGCGAAATTGGGGTTGGGCCGGCAGGCATAAAAGGGGGTGTTGTAAGTCGGGCCGGCAAGCGGTCCACCGGCCTGCACAGAATAAGTGAGAGAGCCACCGGCGCCGGCGCAATTGGGGGCAGCGGCTGTGCCGGAATTGGTTCCCACAGCCATGTTGTCATCGGTAATCTGGGGGAGCATATGGCCAAAGCTGCCCATATAGGCCAAGGAAAGAACGGTGTTCCAGCCCACATTTCTTTCAATTGAGAAGTCCGCCTCATCGATCTCCGGGTTGTGATAGTGCGGGTTGAAGTACATGATGGCCGGAACCGGCGTTGTGGCGGTGGTGGTGGTGCCGTTGCCGGAGGGGAGTGCGGTCAGAACCTTCGGGAAGATCCCCAGTCCGGCGTCCGCGCCCGAGAAGACCGGGGTCTTATAGGTAGTACTGCTGGTGCTATAGCTGAACGAGGGCTGGCCCGTAACCTCGCCGTTTTCGATCAGGCCGCTCTGCGTAAACACGCTGAAGATCTGAGCATTCATGATTCGGCCGTAATAGATTCCGAACCCGCCGCGAACGGCGGTTTTGCCGTCGCCCGTCGCGTCCCACGCAAAGCCGAAGCGCGGCCCAAAGTTCTTCTTGTAATTGGGCACCTGCTCGGTTGCGGGAACAAGGGGATTGGGGAAAAAGGGCGCGGGAAGATGCTCATATTCCCAGCGCAGTCCCATGGAGAAGGACAAGCGCGGCAACACCTTCCAGTCATCCTGGAGGAAAAACGCCAGATCGTCCGTGGGAATGTTGAAGGACAAGGTGCCGAAGCCCTGCGTGAAACCCGAATAGAAGGAATTGCAAGGGGCGTTTGAGCACGCGGCCACCGCCGGGGAGTAAATGTCCTCGAGGAGGTTCCCGATTCCCGCGCTGTAGGTGAACTCGCCGTTTTGATTGAAGATATTGCTGATCAAATCGTTGACGTGGCTGAAGTCTCCGCCGAACTTAAGGGTGTGATTACCGCGCGACCAGGTCACGGTATCGGCGGCCTGGTTGCGAAGTTCGCGCGGGTAATCGTAGCGCAAATCGTAGTACTCTGTCCCGGCATTGAGTGCGCCATAGGCACTGAGGTTGACGTACGTTGCGACGCCAAAGGGGTTGGTGTATGTCGTCCAGGAAGGCCACGTGGTGGAGCCCGCTGTGGTGGTGTAAAGCTCATTGACTTCCCAGGGGTCGAGGGGAGGAGCGGATTCCCACTCAAAATCCATTCCCGCCTGGTACCGGAACTCGTTCGAGATATTGGGAGTGATGAAGCTGTCGAGCTTTCCCACACCCCAGGTGTCGGAAACATTGTCATTCCCCATGGCGCTGCCCACGCTGTAGTTGTTGGCCACCTGGGTCTGCACGCCGTAGGGTGAAATCCAGCGCATGCGATTGAGTTCAACCGAAGCCCGGTTCTTCTCGTTGAACTGGTAATCAAGCTTGGGGAATATGATGTTCTGCTTCGCGGTCCGAGGCGTCGTACCCAGATTGTTGCTGGTGAAACTGTTCAAGCCGGTGGTGTAGTCCGTCACGCCCGTGGCATAGGAAGCTGCGGTGGGGGTGCCCTCCACAACAATTCCGGCAATCGCGCAAGCAGCTTCGGTGGCCGTATAAACGTTGGAGTTTCCACCGTAAACACCGGCGCTGCTACTGTTGACATTCGCCGAGAGCAGCCCGTAAGTGGTATTGCTGGCGGCGGTACACGTCCCTCCCGCGCCGGCAAGAGTGGCGGGCGAAATCGGCAAGGCAAAATATTCAGCGGGGTTGCTCACCACCGAGTCTCCTGGGAATTTTCGATAAAAATTATCGTAGGCGACGAACAGGAACAGCTTGTCCTTCACAATCGGCCCGCCGATTGATCCGGCCTCGATATCCCAATAATCCTGAGGCTTGGTGGGGTAGGTGGCGTAAACGCCGGAAGATGTGGGCTCGGTGATCGTGGTTAAGGGATTGCGCGCCGCCCAGTTATTTTCGCGGTTTTTCCAGGAAGCATCGCCGTGCCAGTTGTTGGTGCCGCTCTTGGTGACGGTGTTCACCACGCCGCCGGCCGCGCGGCCGTACTCGGCGGAGTAATTCGAGGTGTTCACCTGGAATTCCTGCACGGCTTCTTCGCTGTCAGAGTAGCTGATGCGCGTGCGGCCGCGCTGCTCGGAGAAGAACGCCTGATTGTCATCCGCGCCGTCCACGGTCACGTTGTTGAACAGTGTGCTCACGCCGCGGAAGCTGAGAAGTCCAAACCCGTTGGCGTCCTGCACGACACCCGGAGTAAGTTGCGAAAAAGCTGACCAGCGGGCGCGCTGAATGGGTAGATTGGCGATGGCCGTCTGGTTGAGCGTGCTCGTGAGGTCCGCCGAGGTGGTGTTCACTTGCGGTGCCGCGCCGGTAATGGTGACGGATTGCGTGGTGGCGCCTACCGTCATGTGGGGCGAAACGTTGGTGACGCTTCCCACCGTTACCACCACTTCTTTGGCGATGAATTCCTCGAATCCCTTGGCGGTAAAGGTGACGGTGTAAGTGGTCGGCGTGAGTTTGATCGCCTTATAGAATCCCGAGGCATCGGTGGTCACAGTCTGCTCAAGGTTGGTTCCGTTATTGTGGACGACCACCGTGGCCCCTGGCACCACGGCGCCTGTTTGGTCATACACCGTTCCGCTGATGGCGCCGTCCGTGGTGGATTGTGCCCGGGCGGTGGAAACCAGGCTGAGGCTGACCCCAAATGCCGCAAAGGCCAGAAACAGATTCGTGAAACATCTGTTTAAATTTCTGATGTTCATGCCATCACCATTCCTTCTCGGTCGAATTTTGGCCGGGAGCGCCTCCCGGTCCGCCCCCATGGGCCGGAATCTCTACTTTTATTTTGTATATAACTACTTTAATCTGAAGTCCGTGAAAAGCCCCAACTACTGCGGACTTTCACGCAGCGTACCTGCGCTTCCATTTTTCTTGTCGTGGTGGCCTCCGCAGCAACAGCTAACTTCTTGAAAACATTAAAATTATTTGCGGGTCTCCCACCAAGCAGTCACCTCGTTGTCCTTAATTTCCTGTCATATCCTCTTACCCAATTTCAGAGGTCCGGCTTCACCGTCTATTCTGCTGAGCAATTGACCTTCCAATTGCCCCCTGCCAACCCGCGGAATTGAGCGATCCGCCGATCGCGCGGCCTATGGCCTTAGAACAAAAGGTGCAGGCTCAGTTGCAAAAAGCGCGGGCTGCCGATCGTGTG
>JASHTO010000064.1 GCA_030040515.1 Terriglobia bacterium | reverse complement strand
CGAGAGTCACAGCAAGAAAGCCAATCGCACAAAAATTGAGATGTTCAATAAATCCGAAATCCCCATTTTCCGCCGCACCGGTTTGCATCCGGTGTTTTTCGGCGAGACACTGGTGGGAGCAGGCCAGCCCAGTCTGACCTATATGCTGACCTTCGCCGACATGGCCGAGCGCATGACCAATTGGTCCATTTTCATCGCCGACCCTGAGTGGAAAAAACTCAGCACCACGCCCGGTTATACTGATGCGGAAATCGTCTCAAACATTACCAATGTGATTCTTACGCCGGCGTCGTGCTCGCAGATCTGAGAAGGGATTCTAAAGAAACAACTACATGCCGCGCGGCCTCTTTCCGCCTTTTTCGCTGTTCTAAGCCTTGTGTTCTTCTGGGCATCCATCTCCGGCGATCGGAATGCGGCGAGGGACAGCCGCGCTGTAACCAGAGCGCGCCCCTACAGCAAGGAGCATGTATGAAAAATTCATCACAACCCTGCGATCCATCTGCCAAGCCCGAAGGCATCAGCCGGCGCGAGATGGTTCAGAAACTTGTCAGCGGCGCATCGACCGGAATCATCGCCTCCAGCATCGCCGTGCCCGCTTCGGCGGAAGTGCGGCCGCCCGCTCCTGCCACTGGCGCCGTGCAGAGCGCGCAGCCAGCCGAATGGACTCCCCTCTTCCTCGATGCGCGTCAGGTGGACACCTTGAACGTCCTGGCCGAAATCATCATCCCGGAATCAACCAAAGCGCAGGTGACGCAGTTCATCGACCTACTGCTGAGCGTGGACACAATCGAGAACCGCGCGAAATTTGTGGCCGCGATTTCCGCCACGGACGGCGAAGCGATGCGGCGTGAGAACATCCCGTTCAAGCAGCTCGCACCGGCGTGGCAGATTGAGATCCTCACGTTGGCATCAAAAACTTCGGCCAGTGGTGGGAGGGGCTCGATCCGCAGCGGCTCTATGGCCCGAAGCGCCCTACCGACACCTTGCCGGAAGATTGTTACGTCAAAGACTTCTACGACCGCACGCGCGACTTGGTGGATCAGCACAATTCTGGCCAAGTCGGTGGTGGCGGATTACGAGCGCGGCTTGTCGAGCGCCATTTTTCCCCACCCCTGGCAGTCGCCGCCAGAGCAATCCGCCCTGGTTTTCAAGATAAGTTTGGAGTAGCAATCTCCGCCTTTCGAATTGACAACCTGCCGGCGCGCCGGTATGTTACGTTTGATTCGGGAGAAATTCACGCCATCCAGCGGGTTCTTGGTTCGGGCTCAAAAGCGGCAAAGGGCGGCGGGGGAGAGTTCGCACGATCGATGCGAGGGTGGAACTGTTCCCACGCGGATGACGTTTCGCACGCTCTGTGGGAAAATCAAGTTGAAGTCTTAGGACGCCCGGATTCATAAACCGCAGGGAGATTCACTGGAATGAGCCAAGCGGAAGACACACTGGACGCCAATCACGTTCTGACCATTGATGAGATCTCTAATCTCGCGCGGGCGGGAGGCAAGCCCGCCGAAACCCTGATGAACGTGGTGGCGCTGATCGCCCGCCGCTTCAACACGGAAGTCTGCTCGGTATACCTGCTGGAGCCGGATCGCGTGAGCCTGGTTCTGGCGGCGACCGTCGGCCTTCGCCCGCAGTGCATTGGCACGCTGCGCATGGCGACGCACGAAGGCTTGGTGGGACTGGTGGCAGAGCAACTGCGTCCCGTGGCGGTGGAAGAGGTCAAGAATCACCCTCGCTTCAAATATTTTAAGGAAGCCGGTGAAGACGCTTTCCGGTCATTTTTGGGCGTCCCGCTGATTGATCAGGGCCTGCTGCAAGGCGTGCTCACCGTACAAACCGTGGACCCGCGCGTTTTCCGCGAAGAAGAAATCAGCATGCTCTCCCAGGCCGCTTCGCAGGTGGCCCCGGCGGTGTGCGAAGCGCGCAATGTTGACCGCTTCATTGCTCCCTCCCAGGAGCGGCTATGGTCACTGGCGCGCAACTTGTGGTGGACCTGGGACCACGACTCAGGCAGCTTGTTTCTCGACCTCGACCCGGTACGCTGGCACCAGTTCAATCACAACCCTCTAGCCGTGCTCGCGCCCTTGACGCTAGAAGGAATCGAGCGCCGCGCCCGTGAGCTCGTTCTGCACGGGCGAATCAATTACGCCTACCGACGGCAGCGTGAGTATCTGCAAAGAGACCACACCTGGGGCGCCAAGCACGCGGGAATCCTGCGCCCACGCCCGGTGGCGTACTTCTCGGCGGAATTCGGCCTGCACGAATCCATTCCCATCTATTCCGGCGGTCTGGGCGTGCTCTCCGGTGACCACATCAAAAGCGCGTCAGACCTGGATATTCCCCTGGTGGGAGTCGGCCTGTTTTACAGCCAGGGCTATTTCCGCCAGCGCCTGGATTGGGACGGCTGGCAGCGCGAAGAATATTTTGAGACGGACGTCAGCCTGCTGCCCATGGAAGCGGCCATCGGCAAGTCGGGCGAACCGGTGACCGTGCAGATCGACACGCGCAGCGGCTCGATTCGGGCCAAGGTATGGAGGCTGAAGGTCGGGCGGTGCGACCTGCTTCTGCTCGACTCCAATGTGCCCGGCAACGCCCCAGAGGACCGCGAATTGACCTCGCGCCTTTACGGCGGCGACGGGCGAGTGCGAATCCGCCAGGAATTGCTGCTGGGCGTGGGCGGCGTTCGAGCCTTGAAGGCGATGGGCATCACTCCCGGAGTTCTGCATCTCAACGAGGGCCACAGCGCCTTCGCCGTGCTGGAGGCGATTCGCAACCGCATGGAGGAGGAGGGCCTGACGTTTGAACAAGCCGCGCCGCAGGTGTATCGCGAAGTGGTCTTCACCACCCACACTCCCGTGCCCGCCGGCCATGACCGCTTCAACACAGGTTTGATTGAAGAGCACCTGGGCCCGCTGCGCGACCAACTGGGGCTTTCGCTCGACGCCCTGATGGCGATTGGCCGTGTGAAGCCCACCGACGCGAGTGAAGAATTCTGCATGACCGTGCTGGGGCTGAAAGTCTCCCGCCGCGCCAACGCCGTTTCCGCGCTGCACGGACACGTTTCGCGTGCCATGTGGAAAGGGCTTTATCCGGGCGAGGCGGAGGAGACTGTTCCCATCGGCCACATCACCAACGGCGTGCATGTGCCGAGTTGGCTTGCGCCGCAGATGTTCCGGCTTTACGACCGCCACCTGGGAACCGGCTGGCACGAACAGAGCAGCGAGCCGCGCATCTGGGAAGGCATTGAGAACGTTGACGACGGCGAACTATGGGAAACGCATCTGAACTTAAAGCAGCGTCTGCTGGAATTTGTGCGTATGCGCAGCATGGAGCAGGCGGAGCGCCGGGCAGAGCCGCTCGAAATCCGCCAGCGGCTGGGACGCGTGCTCAGCCCCGACGCCTTGACCATCGGATTCGCCCGCCGCTTTACCACCTACAAGCGCGCTAACCTCATCATGACTGATCTCGAGATGCTCGCCTCGCTGGCGAACGATCCTAAGCGCCCCGTGCAGTTCATTTTTGCCGGAAAGGCCCATCCGCGCGATGATCCCGGCAAGCGCATTCTCCAGCAAATTGCTCAAATGATGCGCGACAAGAAATTTTCCGACCGCATGGTCTTTCTCGAGGACTATGACATCAACGTCGGCCGCCATTTGGTGCAGGGCGTCGATGTATGGCTGAACAATCCGCGGCGGCCGCTCGAAGCCTCAGGGACAAGCGGGCAGAAAGTGGTTCTGAACGGCGGGCTGAACCTCTCGGTTCTGGACGGCTGGTGGGCCGAGGCTTACGATGGCCTGAACGGTTTCGCCATCGGCACGGGCCGCACCAACACCAACATGGGCCTGCACGATCTGCGCGACAGCGAAGACCTGTATCGAGTTCTGCGCGAGGAAGTGATCCCCCTCTACTACCAGCGCGACCGCGACGGCCTGCCGCACGGCTGGATCAAGCGCATGAAGCGCACCATTCGCACGCTGGGCTGGCGATTCAACGCCGACCGCATGGTGATGGACTACACCTTGAGATGTTACGTCCCCGCCGCCGGAGGAACCTCCAGTGACATGAGCATGACGCATTAGTGCGGTCCTGAGGCTTTCCGCACTGCTACTCATGCCGCAGGGCGACCAGTGGGTCCACGTGAGCCGCGCGCCGAGCCGGCACATACGCGGCCAGCAGGGCCACGGCGAACATGGCGCCGCCCGCCAGAAGCAGTGGTCCGGCGCTTTGCGGGTCGAGGCCCTGCACCAGGCTTGCGGCCAGCGGCCTGCCCCAGAACACCATCAGGGTTCCAGCCGCGAACCCGGCGCACAGCATTCCCATCGCATCGCCCAACACGAGACGGTTCACGTCAACGCTGTTCGCACCGAGCGCCATGCGGATGCCGATTTCGTTGGTTCGCCGCGCCACGCTGTATGCCAGCAGCCCATAAATTCCGATCCCGGCCAACGCCGCTCCCAAAACCCCGAAGAATTCCGAAAGCGTGGCGATCAGACGTTCGGGAACGATATCCATATCGACCTGGTCCGACAACGTTTTGACCCTGGTTACAGTCGCCGTCTTCAGAACGTCGCCAATGACCCGCCGCACTGTGCCAACCATGGAGGCGGGATCGGTGCTGGTGCGGAGCACGAACTGATTGTAGATGTGGTTTTCCTGAAACATGTTGAAGTAGATCGTGGGGTAAGGAGGGTCGTGGAGCTCCCACGACTTGACGTCGCCGGCGAGGCCGATGATCTCATAGGGTTGACCGCCGCCGAAGGGAAGAGGTTTCGGGTCATAAACAACCCTGATGTGCTGGCCGATAGGATTCACGCCTGGGAAGAAGTGCCGCGCCACAGCGGCACTGATGATCGTCACGCGTGGCCCACCCGCATCGCGCAGGCTGAAATCGCGCCCGGCAAGCAGAGGTATGCCAAGGGTCTCAAAATATGCAGGAGCTACAAAGGAGATCGCCGGACGTTGTCGTTGCTCGGGTGGCTCCACATGGCCTTCCGCTATCAAAAACCGGCTTCCCACGCCGCATCCTTGAATAGGAGTGCAGGGGCAGATCGACGCCGAGCGCACTCCCGGGATTGTTTGCAGCAAGGAAAGCAGCCGCTGGTAAGGCACGGCCAACTGCTCGCGCTTGTAGCCACTGTCCGTGGGATCGATGGTCACCTGAAGCACGTGATCGCTGCGAAAACCCAGGTCGAAATTCCGCATTTTCTCGAGATGGCGCAGAAACACGACCGCGCCGGTGACGAGGAAAATCGAAATCGCCACCTGTCCGGCCACCAGAGCTCTTCCAAACCAGCGCCAGAGCAAGGTATCACCCGCCGCTCCCGCCTGCCGCATCACCTTTGCCGGCGCGCACTGGAAGGCGTACCAAGCCGGGGCCAAACCGAACAGCAGCCCGGTAAAGATGGCAACGCCAACCGTGAAGAGCAGCAGATTTAGGTCGGGCCTGACTTGGATTTCCACGTGTTCATGCGCTTGAGTGCTGGCCATGATGCGCACCAGCGCGCCGGTAGCGAAATAGGCCAGCATTAAGCCTGCCAGCGTGCCGGCTGCGGAAAGCAAAACCGATTCGGTGAGCATCTGGCTGACCAGGCGGCCACGGCTTGCACCCAGCCCCACACGCACCGCCATTTCCCTT
>JASHTO010000724.1 GCA_030040515.1 Terriglobia bacterium | reverse complement strand
GGGAAGGAAGTGGCGGCGCGCAGCCTGCACGCGCTCTCCGAGCGCGCCTCGCGCCCGATGGTCACGGTCAATGCCGGAGGCCTTTCCGAGGGAGTCTTTGAAAGCGAGTTGTTCGGCCACGTCAAGGGCGCGTTTACGGACGCCAAGACCGATCGCGTGGGCCGTTTTGAATTGGCGGATGGTGGAACCCTTTTTCTTGATGAAATCGCCAACGTCCCGTTGAATCTGCAAGCCAAGCTCCTGCGCGTGCTCGAAACGGGCGAGTTGGAGCGTGTGGGCTCCTCCAAAACCCGTCGCGTGGACGTGCGTGTGCTCTCCGCCACCAATGCCGACGTTGCACAGGAGGTCCAATCCGGCCGCTTCCGCGAGGACCTGCTCTTCCGCTTGAATACCATTGAGATTCACCTTCCACCGTTGCGCGAGCGGCGTGAGGATTTGCCCCTGCTGGCCAATTATTTCCTCCGGCAGTTTGCCCAGCGCTATCGAAAGCGCCTGACGGGGTTTGAGGCTGCGGCCATGCAGGCGCTGCTGGAATACGCCTGGCCCGGAAATGTGCGCGAATTGGAGCACGCCGTCGAGCGCGCGGTGCTGATGGCGCAAGGCGAACTGGTGCGCTCGAGCGACCTGGGCCTGCGCGCCGGGCGTGAGGGCTCCGGGCGGCTGGAGGAGATGAGTCTGGAAGAGGTTGAGAGCCTGCTGGTGAAGAAGGCACTGTCGCGTTACGAAGGGAACGTGAGCGCGGCGGCGGACTTTCTGGGATTGAGCCGCAGCGCGCTCTACCGACGGCTTAAAAAACACGGGTTGTAGCGCACGCCGAAATCGCTTTTGGCGCGTCTTATGACTATGACGCGCCAGCAATCGAGCTTCGATCCTGGAATTTCGCCCCTGTTCCCCGTCGCCCGCTTCGACGGCGTCAGGCGGAAGGGCCGCATGGCAGAAGACCCGGCAACGACAGGTGGATCCCCCTTTGGCGGGTCACCGCGCCCCCACCGGATGCGCTTTGAAATCCGCATGCTGTCCCTGGCTCTGTTTGCGGGACTGCCGGCGGTGATCGTGACGGTTCTTCTCCTCTGGATCGGCGACTATTCCAGCCCCACGCGTTGGACGCTTACTTTTTTCGTGGTCGTCTTCTGGCTGGGCGCGGCTTTCACTCTGCGCTCCCGCCTGGTTTATCCTCTCCAAACCCTTTCCAATCTCCTGGGAGCATTGCGTGAAGAGGATTATTCGCTGCGCGCCCGCGACGCGCGCACCGATGACGCGCTTGGCGAAGTGATGCTGGAAGTGAATGCGCTCAGTGACGCGCTGCGCGGCCAGCGCCTCGGCACGATGGAAGCCACCGCCCTCCTGCGCAAAGTGGTTGAGGAGATTGACGTGGCGGTGTTCAGCTTCGACAACGAGCACCGGCTGCGTCTGATGAATCGCGCGGGTGAGCGGTTGGTGGACCTGCCCAACGAGCGCGCCCTGGGATTGACCGCCGCCGAGCTGGGTCTGGGGGATTGCCTCGCGGGCGAATCCGCCAAAACCCTGACACGGTCATTTCCCGGAGGCAGCGGGCGCTGGGGCATGAGGCGCAGCACCTTCCGTGAAGGCGGCATCCCTCACGACCTCCTGGTGCTCGCCGACCTCAGCCGGCCCCTGCGCGAAGAAGAACGCCAGGCGTGGCAGCGTCTGATTCGCGTGATCGGCCACGAGCTGAACAATTCCCTCGCCCCCATAAAGTCCATGGCGGGAACGCTGGAGATGATGCTGCAACGGCAGCCGCGCCCCACGGACTGGGAAGACGACATGCGCCACGGCCTGGAGGTGATCGAAGCGCGGGCAGCCGCCCTCAGCCGTTTTCTGGACGCCTATGCGCGGCTTGCCCGCCTGCCCAAACCCAAATGGCAAAACGTTGAGGCGGCCGAGCTGTTGCGACGCGTTGTGGAGCTCGAAACACGCACCGCAGTCACCTTGACGCCCGGTCCCGTTTTGACCCTGCGCGCCGACCCCGACCAATTGGAACAGCTCCTCATCAATTTGCTTCGCAACGCCGTGGACGCAACGCTCCAGACCGGCGGCCGCGTCTCTGTCAGTTGGGCCCGCCTGCACGACCAGTTGGAGGTCTGTATTCAGGATGAAGGCCCGGGTTTATCGAACACCTCCAATCTTTTCGTCCCCTTCTTCACCACCAAACCCACGGGCTCCGGAATCGGACTGGTTTTGAGCCTGCAAATCGCCGAAGCCCACGGCGGCACTCTGACCCTGGAAAATCGCAAGGATCGCGCCGGGTGTGAAGCGCGCTTGCGGCTGCCTTTGCAGCAACCCTCCATCGCCGTGGAAGAGAACGCCCATGACACGATCGCGTCGTAATGGTTCTTGTGGTGCGGGCTTCCAGCCCGTGCGCATGGCCAGGATGGCCATGCCACAGCGGGCAAGATGCCCGCGCTGCTGTAGCGGTGGTCTATCGACCGCCGTACGTGCGTGCTAGAGCATGCCCGTACGAATCGGCGCTCATAGAGCGCCGCTACAGCGAAGTGAAGCACGAGCGGCTCGGTGATTCGCATCGGTGATTTGCATTGCAATTTGACCCCAATGGGTTAATATTCCTTCTTCCTGAAAACTTGATCGGTGAAATTCTTTGTAGCGGCGGTCTATCGACCGCCGGACGACGCTCCTCGAGCGCCGCTACAGCTTGATTGATGAAATCCTTGCCCGAGGGTCACATGTCCACAGTCAATTTGGTTCCCTTAGGCTTGGGGGAGTTGCTGGACCGCACTTTCAGCATTTTCCGCAAGCATTTCTGGTTGTTTGCGGGAATCATGGTGCTTCCCCAGGGGCTCCTCGTCGCTCTCCAAATCGTCGTTCAAGTTTTGTTGGGCTTCGTGGCTCTTCAACCGCACCCGCAAAATCCCCAGACGGCAGCTCAGTCGATGCATTTTGCACTCAGCGCGGCCCTGGCTTCTTTTGGAATCCTGATCCCGTACTACATCGTCTATGCAATGGCGTTGGGAGCCACCACTCATGCTCTCTCCGAAGTTTATTTGGGGCGCATGGCGACCATTCGCCAGTCCTACCGGGTGATTCTCCGCAGCGTCTGGAAAATTCTTCATGTCATTTTTTCCATCCTGATTCGCGTCTTCGGGATTTTTGCGCTCGTTGGCTTCCTTTTCGTAATTATGATGGGGGGAATAGCGGCCATCCCCAAGTCCCTGATTTGGCTTACGGTGATGATGGGGTTGGTGATTTTTCTTGGATTCCTCGCCGCAATTGTCCTTGCCGTTATTTTCCTGGTGCGTTACAGCGTGGCAGTGCCCGCCGTGTTGCTTGAAAAAATCAGTGTGCGCCACGCCCTCAAGAGGAGCGCGGCGCTCAGCAAGGGTTTCCTCTGGCGTCTCCTGCTTGTGGGTTTCCTGATGGTGATGATCCACATGATGATCGTCTCGTTATGCCAGGCGCCCTTCAGCGTGGCGGGCATTCTGCTTTACGTTAAGGGCGCGCGGCCCGGCCTCTGGATAACCATTCCCAGTCTGCTCGTGGGAGGCGTGGGCGCCACCGCCACTTCACCCCTGCTCATGATCAGTTTCGCCATCGCTTACTACGACCTGCGCGTGCGTAAAGAAGGCTTCGACCTGCAATTGATGATGACTCACCTGGATGATACCGGAGCCACGCCGCTGAACACGCCGGCCCAGTCAGGCCCCGAAGGGTTCGACCGCCTTGAGGAGTCCAGCATTCTTGCTATGGTTTTTCTGACCTTGATTACCGGTGGGATTTACGTGCCCCTTTGGTTCTTCATCCGGCGAAAGGCAATCAACGGCCTGAAATCATCCGACAAGCTCGGAATCGTCGGGCTTAGCGTGGTCCTGGCCGGATACGCTCTTACCATCATCGTGGGATTCGTGAGGAACCTCAATTGGGGCTCCTGGGCGAATGTGGGATACCTCCTTACCATCATTCAACCTCCAATTCTATTGGTCTCCGCAATCATTGTGATTGTGAGTTGCTTCAAGGTTCGCAGCATACTGCTGGACCACCTGGCGCCGCGGGAGCAAAGTATGTTCTCCGCCGGAGCTCGGCTCCAGCAGGACGATGAGATCTCATCCCTCGCAACCTTTTTCCTGGGAATTTTCTATCTTCAGTATAAGATTAATCGCCTGATCGACCGGCTTTACGCCTCCGAAGGTGGTCAGGGGGAGATGAGTTCGCCGCTGTCGCCTGCGCTGCCTCCCTCCCCGGCGATTTCCTGAGCATGCAACGAATCTGCCTGCTTTTATTACTGATCACAGCCCTCGTCCCAGGCGCACGGGGCGGGCATGCGGCAAACGCCGATCCATCTTCTCCACTCGGTTTGCAGGCTTACAATTCCGAGTTGAGCCGGTGGTCGGCGGCCGCCGGCCGATTGCGCGATAACCCCGGGCAGGCCGCGGAACTCCGCAAGCAGTTGCCCGAACATTGGTCCGTCGGCGTGCAGGAGCAACGCTTCGAGGTTTCCACTGCGTGGCTGGCCGAGGCACTCGACCGGCTGGCCAAAAATCCCAAGTCCGCCGCGGACATTTCGCAGGAAATCACCTATCGCCTCGAATCCATGCGCCGGGACTCGCAGGCGTTGGCGGACAATTCCCAACCGGACGTCGGTCGGGCGCGCAGCAAACTGGAAAATATTCTGAAGCAGCGCGAATTCCGCTCGATCAACGCGGCGGCTCCGGCGGAATCCCTCTGGGACCAATTCATCGACCGGATCTGGGACTTCCTCACCAGGATTCTCGGGCACGCCGCCGGCCATCCCCGGGTGAACAAGGTCTTGCTCTGGGGCATGGTGGTGGTGCTGGGCCTGGCCCTTCTCGCTTGGTTGGTTCATCTGCTCTTCAGCCTTTCGCTCAGCGACTTTTCCCGCCCGCCCGCGCAAATTCCGGGCGATGAAGCGGTTGCCGCCGGTTCGTGGCGGGAACTGGCGCAGCGCTCCCGCGCCGCCGCGGCCCGCGGGGAATTTCGCGAAGCCATTCGAATCCTTTACAGCGCCGCGGTGCGGCGAATCGAGGAAGCCGGAACGTGGCGGATCGACCCGGCGCGCACCCATCGCGAATATTTACGCCTCCTGCCTGCGGACTCATTGGACCGCCCGCGCCTCGCGGCCATCACCACGTGCTTCGAGCGTATCTGGTACGGCCGCGCGCCGGCCTCCGCGAATGACTACGACGCGGCACTGGCGGAATTGGAGTCGATGTGATGACGTTGCCTCTCGACTCCGGCGATCGGAAGATTCTCATTCTCTCCGCTTGCCTGCTTTTCTTTCTCACCGTTGTGGCGTTCCTCGCCCCCGGCCAGAATTCGGATGCATCGCGTGATTTTCCTTCCAGCTATTCCACGGGCAGGGACGGAGCAAAGGCGGCTTATACCTTGCTGGGAGAAATGGGCTATCGCCTCGAGCGTTGGACCCAACCTCCCGGCGATCTGCCTGCGGGCGATACTGTCCTGATCATCGCCGGCCCATTGGTTACGGCCTCCGCAGAGGAACAAATGCAACTCACGCAATTTGTCCGGCGCGGCGGGCGCCTGCTTCTCACCGGCTCGCTGAGTGATACATTGATTGGCGTCCAGGGCGTTAAGCCTGCGTCCATCATCCACGATGAGGAGCAGACCTTTGGTGCCGAAGGGCCTGCTCCTCTCACCCGTCATGCGCCGGAGATTTCCATGGAGTCCTCCGTCCGCTGGGTTCACCTTCGCCACGGCGAGCAGCGCTACTATGGCGATAAAGATGGGGCCACGGTCATTCGCATTCCCCTGGGCAAAGGAGAGGTAATTTGGTGGGCCGGTGATACTCCCCTCACCAATTTCGGGATTACCCACGCCTCAAACCTGGCATTGTTCCTGAATTCCGTGGGACCGCCCGGCCAGGGCCGCGTGCTTTGGGATGAATACTTTCATGGAGTGCGCCAGGGCTTATGGCATTACCTCGCCCAAAGCCCCGTGCCCTGGGCGGCGTTGCAGCTTCTTGTTCTCATGACTTTCATCCTTCTGACTTATGCGCGGCGCAGCGGGCCAATTCGTCCCATCCTCCGGGAATCGCGCCTCGCGCCCCTGGAATTCGTAACCACTCTCGGCGTGCTCTACGGGAAATCCCACGAGCCCGCGGGGGCGCTGGAGATTGCCTTTTCCCATTTTAAATTTCTGCTCAGCCGGCGGTTGGGTGTTCCACCCGCGGCGACTACCACGGAACTGATCGAACGGGTGGAGGAAAGATCGCACGGATCGATTCCGGAATTTGCTGCCACCATCCGCGAGATTGACGCGGCACTGAAGCTCCATACAGTGCCAGAATCGAAAGCCCTGGCCTGGACTCGAGATCTCTACGCCTTCGCCGTCCGGCTGGGGTTGGAACCGGGATTGGGCGGCGGGCGCGGGGGAGTTTTCAGCACGGGCTAATTCGTTAGGAGATTCCCCGGCTTTTCTTGGGGGTAGTCAAAGCTTGGCATTTCCTGAAGTCGATTTCTTGGCCTGTCGAGCGAGCCGAAGATACCCCTTTGAGGGGCCAAGGATTTTAAAATCCATGGCTCTGCCGGGGAATACGTATGCAACACTAGATTTTTTCAGCGCTTATCGTTTCGCGAAGCGCGTAGCCACGGTCAATGTTTTTCTGACCGTGGGTTCTTCAGGCGCGATCGGAAAAGCCCCCGGACAGGAAAACACTGTCCGTGGCTGCCACTGAACTTCGGCCTATTCGATCTGGGAGGCTTGCATGGGCGGGGACGTTCAGAAATTTGTTTCGCACACACGCACCGAAATCAGCAAGGTGATCGTGGGGCAGGAAGACGTCATCAACCAGATGCTCGCCGTCCTGGTTTGCGGCGGTCACGCGCTGCTCGAAGGCGTTCCGGGGATTGCCAAGACTTTGGCCGTGAAAGCCCTGGCGCACATCTGCGGCCTGGAGTTTCAACGCGTCCAATGCACACCGGATTTGATGCCCGCCGATATTTTGGGCGCGAACGTCTTCAACATGGCCACCAGCACATTTACTTTGCGCCGCGGCCCGGTGTTCACCGGTCTGCTGCTGGTCGATGAAGTCAATCGCGTTCCACCTCGAACCCAGTCAGCGCTGCTCGAATCCATGGAGGAGCGGCAGGTAACTCTGGACGGCTCGTCTTACCCCCTCTCGCCTTTTTTCACCGTCTTCGCCACGCAAAACCCCGTGGAGTTCGAAGGCACTTACCCGCTCCCCGAGGCGCAGCTTGACCGATTCCTCTTTAAAATCCGCGTTCCCTATCCGCAGGCGGAAAAGGAAGTGGAGATTCTGGAGCGCTACCAGCAGGGATTTGACCCGCACCGCATCGACGCCCAGGGCCTCTCGCCCATCGAGCCCGGCCTGCTGGCCGCGGCGCGCCGCGAGGCGACGGAATTGAAGGTCGAGCCGGGAATTTTCCGTTACATCGTGGCGGTGGTGCAGAGAACGCGGGACTGGGCGGCGCTCAGTCTGGGAGGCAGCCCGCGCGCCACGGTGGCTCTGATGCTGGCCGCCAAAACGCTGGCCGCCATGGAGGGCCGCGATTTTCTGATTCCTGATGACGTCAAGGCCGCCGCGCCTCCTGTGCTTCGCCATCGCCTGCTGGTGAAGCCGGAAGCAGACCTGGAAGGCATTTCCAGCGACCAGGTGATCGCGGAAGTTCTGGCCGCGGTCGAGGTCCCCAAATGAGTCAGCGGGGCCGGCTCATTCCTGCTGCCATCACCGCATCCGCCGCGGGCGCGCGGCGCGGGGCGGCGGCTTTCCAATCCCGATTTCTTCTTGCGCTTCTTCTCGGCCTGGCATGGATCGGCCCGGCATGGTGGAATCGCCACATTCTCCTTGCGCTTCCGATCTGGGACGGCATGGTGATTCTGGCCTGGTTCATCGACCTCGCGCGCCTGCCGCCGCCTGCGGCGCTGAAAGTCACTCGCCGCTGGTCCGAGCCTCCTTCCCTGAACCTTGATTCGCAGGTGGAATTGCTACTGGAGAACTCGAGCGCACGTGCGCTCGAAATCCACATTGAGGATGACGTTCCCGCCACTCTCTGCCGGGAACTGCCCGCGTTTACGCTCAGCGTTCCTGCGCACGGAATCGCGCGAGCCGGCTACACGATTCATCCCACAGCGCGAGGCGACATCCGGCTGGGCCGGGTATTCCTGCGTTACCATGGCCAGGTCAGGTTTGCAGAGCGCTGGGCCGCTGCCGACCTCGACCAGAGCGTGCGCATCTATCCCAATTTGCGCGAGCCGGAGCGCTTTACGCTTTATCTGGTGCGCAGCCGCCAAATCGAGCAGGAGAAACGGTTGAAACGCCTGTTGGGGAGAGGGCGCGAGTTTGAGAGCCTGCGCGAATATCGCGAATCGGATGAAATCCGCGACATCTCCTGGCCCGCCACGGCGCGTCACGGAAAGCTGATCAGCAGGGTTTATCAGGTGGAACGCAGCCAATCGGTTTTCCTGGTGGTGGATGCGGGCCGCCTGATGCTGGCTCGAACCCGCCCGCCGCGTGATCCCGAAAAATTCAATCGCCGGCTGTTCGGTGCAGCCACGCCCGCAGTGATGCGCACGCCCGATTCCGAAACTGCGCCGCTCATGAAGCTGGATTACGCCGTCAACGCCGCGTTGAGCCTGGCGCACGTGGCGCTCCACTCAGGCGATACCACAGGGCTAATCACTTATGGACGAAAACTCCAGGTGTTTCTTCCCGCCGCGCGCGGCGCATCACACTTGCGCAATATCGTGGAGCAATTGGCACTGGCAAGTGGCGAATCTTTGGAAGCCAATCACGCCCTGGCTGCGGACAGCTTGATGAGCCGCCATCGCCGCCGCAGCCTGGTGGTTTGGATCACCGACCTGGCGGAAACTGCAGCGACACCGGAGGTGATTGAAGCCGCTTCGCGCCTGCTTCCCCGGCATCTGGTGCTTTTTGCTGTGGTGGGTGAGCCCGAATTGCGCGAGCTGGTGGGCCACCCCCCGGACTCGCCAGCGGGCATGTACCAATACGTCGCGGCGCAGGAGATCATCCAGCGGCGGGAGATTCTGCTTCGGCGCCTGCGCGAACAGGGTGCGCTGGCCATGGAATTTCTGCCGGGCA
>JASHTO010000723.1 GCA_030040515.1 Terriglobia bacterium | reverse complement strand
CAGCGCCCCACTGCTCGCCGTACTGCGCGATGAACTGTTCAGCTTCGCGATCGGACCAGAGGTTGTTCATGATGAGAAAAGGTCAGTTTAACATTGGCAATTGCTCCGCGGTGCAGTTCGTAGGGGCGGCCCTCGCCCTGCGGCCCAAAGTCTTTGGGCGACAGGTCGCGGCCGCCCACGGGGCAACCGCAAGGGTTGCCCCTACGGTTCACGGGCTGGAAGCCCGTGCCACGCGTGCTGTCCGTACCGCTTCCAGCATGAACCGCGCGTTCGCTTCCGGCGTTTTGCCGTCGAACACGGCGCTGCCTGCGACAATCAAGTCCGCACCGGTCGCGGCCACCGCAGCCACGTTGTCCTTGGTGATTCCGCCGTCGACGCACAGGATGATGTCTTTTCCCGAATCAGCGATCATGTGCTTCACTCGCTCGATCCGCGCGTTGGTTGCGGGCAGGTACTTCTGCCCGCCCCAGCCGGGATTCACCGCGAGCACGGAGACCATTTCCAGCTCATCGAGTAACGGATCGAGAATTTCCAGCGGCGTGCTGGGGTTCAACGCGATGCCGCGCACGACGCGGCGCTCCGGATCGTTGGTAAGCTGGCCGAGCTTCTGAAGCACGCGATGCGGCTGCGAGCACGCTTCGGGATGAATGGTCACGATATCCGCGCCCACGGCGACATATTCGGCCACCTTTTCGAGCGGATCGACGATCATCAGGTGAACGTCTTTGAGCAGCGAAGTCTTGACGGCTTTGATGAAGGGCGGCCCGACGGTCATCATGGGGCAGAAGCAGCCGTCCATCACGTCGAAGTGAGCGAGCTTCGCGCCCGTGCGCTCAAGCATTGCAATCTCCGTTCCGAGCGAAAGCAGGTTGGCGATGACTACACCGATGCTGACGGTGGGCGCGGCGGCGCGGAGCGATTGGAAAGCCTTGGAGGGTGGCACGCAATCTCCCGGGACGGAAATGCGAAATTCGAAACTGGAAATTCGAAACTCGCAACATGGTGTCCGAATTTCGCGTTTCGAATTTCGAGTTTCGCCTTTAGGCGCGCACGCCGGCGACCTCGTGCCGCAGCGTCTGATAGAAGTCGTACGCCCGCTCGGGCTTCATCAGCTCGTGCACGACCTTGCCGACGGCCTGGATCATGGCGGCGGGGGCATCCGACTGGAAGATGTTGCGGCCCATATCGACGCCCGCGGCGCCTTCACTGACAGCGCGATAGGCCATGGTGAGCGCGTCGAGCTCGGGGAGCTTCTTGCCGCCCGCCATGACCACGGGCACGGGGCAGGAGGCGGTGATGGTCTCAAAGCCCTCGTCCACGTAGTAGGTCTTGACGACCTGCGCGCCCAGTTCCGCGCAGATGCGGCAAGCCAGGCGGAAGTACTTGGCGTTGCGCACCATGTCCTTGCCCACGGCGGTGACGCCCAGGGTGGCGATTCCGTAGCGCAGGCCGGCGTCCACCAGCCGTGTCATGTTGTGGATCGACTGCGTCTCATGCTCGCCGCCGACGAACACTTGCACGGCCATGGCGGAGACGTTCAGGCGCGCTGCGTCTTCGATGTCCACGGCGATCTGCTCGTTGGAAAGCTCCTTCAGGATACTCGGCCCGCCGCTGGCGCGCAGCACGATGCCCTGGGTGAAGCTCGCGGGAATGGTGCTACGCAGAATGCCACGCGTGAGCATCAGCGCGTTCGTGTAGGGCAGCAGCGGAACGATGTTCAGGTCGACGCGTTCGAGCCCGGTGGTGGGGCCCTGGAAGTACCCGTGATCGATCGCCAGCATCACCGTGCGGCCGGACGCCGGATTGAAGACGCGCGCCAGTCGGTTCTGCATACCCCAATCGAGCGCGCCCGCGCCCTTCAGGAAGAACGGCTCGTGTTTGGCTGGAATGTCGGCGTAGAACTGCTTGGATTCCTTCTCGTCGTGCTCGGGCATGGTGGGTGATTCCTTTCCAATGTCGTGCGGGCGCGCCGTCTTGCTGCGATTCGAAAGGCGCAACCCTACAGCCGGTGATTGTCGTTTCTAGGCGGGGGGTTTGTCAACTCTCGTGGCAGGGGCTTCCCGGCCTTGTGCACGGACAGCAGAATGTGGGCGGCATCGGGACGTAGGGGGGCCCTCGTGGCCGCCCGAGGGCAACCACGAGGGTTGCCCCTACGGTGTAAACGGCGGTCGCAGACCGCCGCTACAGTCGGCTTGCGCTTGTGACCAATCCAGGAGTTGGATAGAATCAACCCACTCGGCAAGTCACATTCAGGAGGTCGTCATGAGAGAACTGCAATTGCTGTGGCTTCCCATCCTGGTTTCGGCGGTGTTTGTGTTCATCGCCAGCTCGATCATTCACATGCTGTTGCCTTGGCACAAGAACGATTACCCGAAGATGCCGAGGGAGGATGAGGTGCTGGATGCGCTTCGCCCCTTCGCGATTCCGCCGGGCGATTACATGGTTCCGCGGCCATCAAAGCACGGAGATCTGAAATCGCCGGAATTCCTGGAGAAACTGAACAAAGGGCCGGTGATGGTTCTCACCGTGTGGCCGAACGGCATGGTGAACATGGGCCGCAACTTGGCTCTGTGGTTTGTCTATCTATTGGTGGTGAGCTCGTTTACCGCATTCATTGTGGGGAACGTGCTCGCCCCGGGCGCGTGGTTCATGAAAGTGTTTCATTACACCGCCACCGTGGCGTTCCTCGGATACTCAGTCGCCCTCTGGCAAATGTCGATCTGGTATCGACGCGCGTGGGGCACCACCCTTAAGGCGACCATCGACGGGTTGATTTACGCGCTGCTGACGGCGGGAACTTTTGGCTGGCTGTGGCCGAAGTAACTTCAGGCGTAAATCCCCCGCAAGTTGATGCAAAACGCCACGCGGTCAATTGCCAGCATGTAGGCGGCGATGCGGTTGTTCACCTTGTGCTTGTCGCCGAAGTTTACGACCGCGTTGAAAGAGGACACCATAATGTGCTTCAGTCGGTCGTTCACCATGGCCTCCGGCCAGAAGTAGCCCTGCCGGTCCTGCACCCACTCGAAATAGGAAACCGTAACGCCGCCGGCGTTGGCGAGGATGTCGGGAATCACAAACACGCCGCGGTCAAACAGAATGTCATCCGCGGGAGGAGTGGTGGGGCTGTTGGCGCCCTCCACCAGCAGCTTGGCCTTCACTTTGTGCGCATTCTTGCTGGTGATGACGCTCTCGGTAGCGGCGGGAAGCAGCAGGTCGCAATCCTGTTCGAGAATCTCCTGCGCGCCAATCGGCTCGGCGCCTGGAAAGCCCTTGAGCGTCTTATTCGCTTCCTTGTATTTCCACAAGCCGGGGATGTCGAGCCCGTTGGTGTTCATCACGCCACCCGAAATGTCCGCGACGCCGATAATCTTGTAACCGGCTTCGTGCATCAGGCGCGCCGCCTGCGAGCCCACATTGCCGAATCCCTGCACAATCACGCGCGTGCTCTCGCGATACCAATGGAAGCGCTTCAGGGCCTCGTCCGAGGTAATCAGGCAGCCGCGCCCGGTGGCTTCGCGGCGGCCCAGCGAGCCGCCCAGGCTGTAGGGCTTCCCGGTCACGCTGGCGGTCACGGTGTGGCGCATGTGCATGGAATAGGTGTCCATCATCCACGCCATGGTTTGCTCGCTGGTGTTCATGTCGGGCGCGGGCACGTCGCGCTCCGGTCCGATGTAATCGAAAATCTCGGCGGTATAGCGCCGCGTGATGCGTTCGAGTTCTCCGGGCGAGAGCTTGAACGGGTCGCAGATCACTCCGCCCTTCGCGCCGCCGAACGGGATGTTCACCACCGCGCACTTCCACGTCATCTCAGCGGCGAGGCCGCGAATCTCATCGAGCGTCACGTCGGGCGAGTAGCGCACTCCGCCTTTGCAGGGCCCGCGCGCGATGCTGTGCTGCACGCGGTAGCCGTCAAACACCCTCAGCGTGCCGTTATCCATGGAAACGGGAATGTGAACGATGATTTCGCGGTTCGGCGTGCGCAGGTAGTTGGAAAGACCTTCGTCCAGGCCCAGCATGCGCGCGGCCACGTCATAGCGCGCCGCCATGGATTCGT
>JASHTO010000722.1 GCA_030040515.1 Terriglobia bacterium | reverse complement strand
TGCGCCGGTCAAAGTGCCACCGTCGGCTGCATCATGGGATTCACGGCTCCCGCGAGTGGGGTTATGGCCAGCTCCGCCACGCCCAATGGCTCGCTCGCGGAAGCGGGGGGCGTGAGCGGAATCGTGATTGATAACGGCGCCGCCGGTGCATCGAACATCTATTTCTCGACGCTCCTGAACCAGTGCGGGACGGGAGGAACAGGCGGCTGCGCGGTGTCAGCAACGCAGTCGGGATTGCAGTGAGGCCGCGTTGTAGCGGCGCTCGACGAGCGCCGTCGGCGGTCGATAGACCGCCGCTACAGCATCCTGCTGGAGGCCAGGCGGGGAATTTGTTAGCATACAAGTCTGAAGAGCGGCGCGCAGAATGCCGGATACGGAAAATCCCGAAATCCCGCCGGAAGGGCAGCCGAAGAAGCGCAAGCCCTACGCGAAGCCGGCGGTGCGCCACGAGCGCGTCTTTGAAACCCGCGCCTTGACCTGCGGCAAGGTCCAGACCACCCAGGCAAGCTGCAAACACCAACGAAAAACCTCCTGACTGGCCCGCAGTGAATGGCGGCGATGCCCATTGAAACCAAAACCCGCGAAGCGCTGGGATGCGAATTGGCGGTGGAGATGCTTCGCTCCTCGGGGAAGGTTCGTCTGCGCGTTACAGGTGCAAGCATGCTGCCCGCCATTTGGCCCGGAGACGTGCTCTCGGTGCGGAGATTGGATTCCGAACCCGCGATGCCGGGTGATGTGGTCCTGTGCCAGCGCGAGGGACGATTGGTCGCTCACCGGGTCGTTCAGCGAACCTTTCGCCCGGACGGAATCCAGTGGGTGCTGCGCGGCGACAGCGTGGCGGGCAACGACCCTGCGTTTTCAGGTGATGAATTGCTTGGGCAGGTTGTGGCTGTCGAGCGCGGCTCTCGGCAGCTCAGCCCGCGCAGGCCGGTCTACGGCCAATTTGCTTCATGGATTCTTTGCCGATCTGATTTGTTCACTCGCGCTGTGTTGTGGTTTCGTGGGCAGAGACCGAGGACAGGGACCGGGGAAAAAGCGCACCAGGAACGTGTGAAGGAATTAACCAGAATGCGTAACCGGAGCAAGGTGGATTGCGTCGAGTGAAAGCATGAACACAAACACGGCGGGCACTCGTCCACGGTGAGCGGCGGTGAATTGGCGGCAACGGGTGATGCGGACCCTGGTGTGGAATTGCTGATTGAGGAGGATCACGCTGCGCGCTCGATATGGGAGTTGGTGGGGCGGCTGGATTTGCGCCGGTATTATGCGGAGATCGAGGCGGCGGAGGGCCGGCGAACGCGACGCGCACGGCCGCAGCGGGGCGTTTCTGGCCAGCGCCTTTCCCTACGATGCCGAACGCGATTGCTTCACTTGCCCGGCGGGAGAAACGCTGACTCACCAGGCGCGCAGAACCGTGAGCAGGGAGTTCACAGCCACGTCTATCGCGCGCCGAAGGCGGCTTGACGCAGGGGTGCCTTGCGCCCTCCGTGCGCTCCGAAGAAGACGCGCCCCGCCTGGGTGCGGTCGATTGGGCGCGGCGCGGAACCCGCGGCGACTCTGGCCTTCAAGGCCGAGAGGGCCAGCAAAGCAGCGCAACGGATTTACGTGCAACGCTCACGCCTCGCGGAGTTCCCCCACGCCTGGATCAAGGAACGATGCGGCCTGCGGCAGTTCCGCTGTCGTGGCCTCGTGAAAGCCACCTGGGAGGCAATCTGGACGGCGCTGAGCTACAACCTGACCCGCTGGTTCGCCTGGAAGCGACGAGCAACCCTTACCGCGACCGCACTGGCACCGGCTTGAGGAAACGGGAAGAGGGAGGAGGGAAGTGGAGGGAGGGATCAAGGATGAAGAAGGCAGCAGTGATAACCTCCTCCGCCGGGAGCTGACCCGGTAATGAAGGTCACCTCGGGGAAGACGGTTATCTCTACCCGCCGATCCTCAAAACACATTTCTTCACACGTTCCTGACACCTTTTTCCCTCTCGTGACATGGCCCTTTATTGGGAAAAATTTCACTCCCGACAGCACCATCTGTTGGGGATGCGGCACCACGGATGCTAGGTTTTTGCTTACAACCTATACAGAGCGAAATAAATTGTAGCGGCGCTCTACGAGCGCCGACCGGCGATCATAGACCGCCGCTACAGCCAAATATGCAAACACTTATGTCGTTCCGTATATGTGAGTCCGCAGCAACTGACCGCGACCATTCCGGCCACCTTTCTGGCAAGTCCCGTTGCCGCTGCCATTACTGAACGTTACACTAGTTTCCGCAGAACATTTCGTGTGTCCCCGCATTTCTACTTGCTACCCACGTAGACCGCGCCTTGCTTCATGACAAAGATAGGATGCTGCGTTGCCCTGATGTCGGCCAGGGGATTGCCCGGGACCGCCACAATATCTGCCGCCTTGCCGGGTTGGAGAGTCCCGGTTTGTCCAGCGATGCCCAGCAAGTCGGCGCCGCTGGCCGTGCCGGCCATCAGTGCCTGGGCGGGCGTCATCCCATCTCTGGCCAAGAGCCAAAACTCCACGGCATTCTGACCGTGCGGCCCCACCCCGGCATCCGTTCCCATGGCGATGGGCACGCCGATCTTCAGCGCGTGCTGGACCATCTGATCGATCTGTGCAACCGCCGCGCGCGCTTTGGCTGCGACCACGGGAGGAACCTTGTCGAGGTGCTTGCTCTCCCAATAGCCGGCGGAGAGCGTCGGATCCAGGTACACGTGCCGAGCCTTCATCTCCAACAGAGTATCGTCCTGAAGAAAGGTTCCGTGCTCGATGGAATCCACGCCGGCGGCGATGGCCATTTTCGCCGCGCGATCGCCGTGGCAATGGGCCGCCACTTTGCGGCTCCAGGCATGCGCCTCGGAGATGATGGCGTTCATCTCTTCCTGTGTAAGCTGCACGTTATCGACAGGATCGGTGAGCGATAGCACTCCCCCGGAAGGCATGAACTTGATTACGTCGGCGCCATACTTGATCTGGTAGCGCACCGCGGCACGGCATTCGTCGGGGCCGTTGCAAATCCCCTGGATCACCCCGTGGGGCGCGACCAATTGTGGCGGAAACGGATCCTGATCGGCGTGGCCTCCCGTCGAACCGATCGCGTAGTTCGACACCAGCATGTTTGGTCCGGGTATCATGCCTGCCCGAATGGCGTTCCGCAGTCCCAGAGCAATATAGTTGTCCGAGCCCACATCGCGAACGGTGGTCACACCAGCTTCCAACGTTAACTTGGCATAGTGCGCGCCGTAGAGCGCCTGCTCCGCCGGAAATCGAAATATTTCCTGGTAAAAATCCAAATACCAGTTATCGCTGGACTGTCCCTCAAGGTGAACGTGGGCATCGATGAACCCCGGAAGCAGCGTGGCGTCGCCCAGGTCAATGATTTGCGCATCGGGCGGAATCGCCGCATCGCTCCCCACGGCCTGAATGTTCTTTCCAACCACCACGATGACGCCAGGGTCTGCCAATTTGCCCGACACTGAGTCGAAAATGTGGGCAGCCTTCAGCACGACGGGTTTTGGAGCATCTTCCGCGCTCTTTGCATTGATAGATGCGGCCAAGAGAGAGGCTAACATTACGACAAAGACCCGAATCCAAATTGCCCATCTTGAATTCATCCTGTCCTCCTTACCATTAAAACCGGGGGCTGAAACCGGCGACGGAATGTTTCACTGGGTTCCCGAGCGCTGGTTCAGCACGTGGTAAATCATACCGCCAACGTCAACCCGTCTGACCCGCCTGCGTGGTTCCAATCGCTCGTGCCTCAGAATTTTGTAGCGCGGCTGTCCCCACCCGCGGCCGATACGCGGCTGGGGACAGCCGCGCTACAACTCCGAACCCTCCTGAGGCGCCTCGAAAATTCAAACTGAGGCACTATATACAGAGCAACATAAATTGTAGCGGTGCTCTACGAGCGCCGACCGGCGGTCATAGACCGCCGCTACAGCCAAATACGCAAACACTTACGTCGTTCCGCATAGTGCCAGAGCTTGGCTAGCGTTTCAGGCTGAATTCTGTAGCGGTGGCCCCGCCCGTCGCCGACGCTCATAGAGCGCCGCTACAACAACAGGCGGGAACCTGCATTCTTCCGAGCCATTCCCGGATTTTAAACTGAGACAGTACCAGAGCCTGATGCGCATTGATCTCAGCACCGGTGATATTATAAGACCCGTGCGTCAAGCCACGCATCCTCATGCTGGAAACTCTTCTTCAGGAATATCGCACTCGCCGCCTGGCGCGATTCGCTGCCTGGGTTCTGGCTTACGGCGTGGCTCTTTGGACAGCGGACCGACTAACGCGAGCTGCTGGGGGCGTGCCCGGGCTGCTCTGGTTCGTCTTCTGGGTCTGCGCGCTGGTTTCCGGGGTTTATTACGTTATTCGTGTCTCGCGCTATATCCGCCTGCGTTTTCTTTGGCGACTCCGGCGCCGTTTGGTGGTGGCCTATATCTTCATCGGCGTAGTTCCTATTTGCCTCATCTTCGCGCTGATTTTCCTGGGAGCTTTCATCATCAATGGACAGTTTGCGGCTTTCCTCGTGCGGCTAAGGCTACAGGATCACGTCGACGAAATTGAGCAGGTCAACCGGGTGGTCCTGAACGAGGCGCGTTACGGCGGGGAAATATCGCCGGAAGTGTTGTTGGATAAGATCCAGAAATTCTATGTCACGGAAATGGTGAACCATGCGCGCAACTATCCCGGGCTGGTCATCACCGCGCATTTGGGCAACCTGCATCGTTCGTTTTTGATCGATGGCAAGCCGGCGGAAAGCCCCTCCAATGTACCAAGCGTACAAGGCGAGGAGTTTGCAGGGATCGTTTCCGACCGCGGCGGACTTGCCCTGCGCTCGATGGCCCGGGCGCGCACACCTGCCGGAGAATTGACGCTGGTTCTCTCCCAGCCCGTCACTCCTCAGCTCCTGGATCAAGTTGGCGAAGGAATTGGGCCGGTAGGCGTAGTGTTGATGAAGCCCTCCGAAACGCGCCAGGCTGCAAACGCGCGAATCGAAGTGAAAACGTCCGGTCGGACCTACGTCCAGAGCAAAACCATCAGCTCAGACTCCGTGAAGGTCCCCGACCCTGTGAACCGCCTTGATTTTGAGGTTATCGGCGCCTCCTCTCTCGACTCTGCGGATTGGGGCGGGGAGAACGAGCAGCAAGGCGCCCCGCCCACGTTCGTCTACGTTTCATCTCGAATCTACGAGCTGAACAGCCGGTTGCTGGAAACGTTGGGTGACTTGTCAGATGCCTATGTCATCCTTTTTAAGGCAGTGGCCACTGTCCTGCTTATTATCGAAGGCGTGGCTTTGCTGATTGGTGTGCGGATGACGCGTTCGATGACGCGCACGGTGGATGCTCTTTACGACGCGACGGAGAGAGTGAAGGCGGGAGATCTGACCTATCGCACGCATTTTCCTTCTAGCGACCAACTCACCGCCCTGGGCGGTGCCTTTAACAGCATGACAGCGTCTGTCGAGCGCCTCATGCTGGAATCGCAGGAGCGTCTGCGCCTGCAAAGTGAATTGGATATTGCCCGCGAGGTGCAGCGCCAGCTCTTCCCGCAATCCGCGCCGCGCGTGCCGGGACTGGACCTTTACGGCATCTGCAAAGCAGCGAGTTCAGTGAGCGGCGACTACTACGATTTCCTCAAGCTGGACGAAAATCGCGTGGGGCTGGTTCTGGGTGACGTCAGCGGGAAGGGAATTTCCGCCGCGCTGCTTATGGCGGGAATCCAGTCCGCGCTGCGCGCGCAGTTTTACGATAGTTTCACCGGCGATGGTAATTCGCCCTCCGCCCCATTTTCAACCGCCCGCGTCGTGGACCGCTTGAACCGCCAGGTTTATGCGAATACACCTCTGGAGAAATACATTACGTTTTTCTTCGCGGTCTACGACGCCCGAGCCCACACTCTTTCCTACACCAATGCCGGGCACCTGGCGCCTCTTTTGTTCAGGGGCGGCAAAGTCGAACGGCTCAAGACGGGTGGAACAGTGGTGGGCTTGTTCCCATCGGTCCCCTACGAGGTGGGAGAGATTCGCCTGGAGCCTCAGGATTTGCTGCTTGCCTATACCGACGGAATCACCGAGCCGGAAAATACTTACGGCGAGCAATTCGGTGAGGCGCGACTGCTGGAGGTCACACGGAGAATGCTCAACGCTTCGCCCGAAGCGCTGGCCACAGAGGTCTATCGTAGTGTGGACGAGTGGACCGGCAGCCCCGAGCTTCAGGATGACATGACCCTGGTCCTCGGCCGGGCGTGGTAGCAGGGGCACATCTAAGTCGCGGCGGGCGCAGACACCTGATTTGGGGTGTCTGCGACATTCTGATTCTATTCCCTGGAAAATGCGAGAGTTCTGAGGCTAGACCGGGTGGGTTGAGGATGAGGGGAGAGACGTCCCTTCGGGATATCCAGACACCAGAAGGCGGGTGTCTGCGCCAGCCAGCGGCTTTCCGGTGGGAGACACGCGTGGCAGAAGCATGATTCGCGGGTGGGCGGCCGCGCAAAACCCCACGGGACAGCGAAAAACTAGTGAAACGTTCCGTCTGTCTCCTAGTTTCGAGACTCGCGGTAATAAATCCATCCGGAATGGGCACGAATCACCCCGCCCGGGCCCCTCCCCTGAGCACTCGATTTTGAAAGAGACTTCGAGGGAGCGGGCAGACGTCATCGCCCGTCCCCGGAGGATTTGCCCCTGTGCCAAACCCATCGCATTTCAACGCCGGTGGAGATCACATACG
>JASHTO010000721.1 GCA_030040515.1 Terriglobia bacterium | reverse complement strand
TCAGCCGCTCCCCCAGACGCTCCACAGAACAGCGAGCGCGCTTATTCTACTTTCCCTTCTTGCAAACATCCAGCGACCTTAAAGATCCTGGACCGCGCAAACTGCCCCATCGCACTCGCTAAAACCAAAAATGCCAAATGGTATCCACGAGCGCGTGAGTAAGAGCCGAGGCGCACAGCCGCCCACGAGTGCGGTAGACATTCCCATAAAAGATTCCCGCCAAAGTCGCCATGATGGCGTAACGCCAATTCGGGACGGGCGCATGGTGCAGGTGCGATGCCCCGAACACCACCGAGGCGATTAGCAATCCGTAAAGTCCCCGCGGTCCTTTTCGAATCGTGCGCACCAAAATATTCTGCAGCACTCCGCGAAAGAGCAATTCTTCAGGAATGGCCACGGTCAAATAGATTCCCACCCACAGGAAGAAGAAATTGATCGCCGGGCGCACGGTCTGCACGACGCCTTCAAGCCACGCGACCTGGAACATCGGACCGCGCGTGAGCGCCCTCATGGCGTGAGGATGAATGAAGCCCAGCGCGACGCCGAGGGGAATCGCCAGCAAGGCATATGCCAGCAGGTTGAGCAGTGCCTCAGAAACGTCGCGCCACCTCCACACTAGGCGAAACCCCACGCCTTCCAGGTTACGCACTACCATGAAATCGTATCCGCCCACCAACACGCAGAAAATCGGCCGAAAAATGTAGATATCCTGCGGCCACGTCCAAATTCCCTGCAACCATCCCGCCGATATCGGAACCGCCAACGCCACCATGGCGGCCAGGTCGCGCCACGTCAGGGATTCGCGGTGATGCAAGCGGTCCGGCAGCAGCAGCGTCGTGGGAATCGCGATATACGCGGTCAATTTTCCCAACGCAACAAACGAAAACGTTCGCGTTCCCAGGCCGAAGATGAGGTATGGTACAAGGAGAAGAAAGGGCAACCCGGCCGCGAGCGCGCTCGACGCCACGGCCCAGTGGCGCAGTTGCCGGAGGAGCGCCGTGTCCGTCAACCCCACGAACGCGCCCACCACCAGCACCACGCTTGCTAGCAAGGCGGCCAATCGCCAGGGATCAATTTCGATCCGCGCCCGGATCAAGCCCTCGGCCGCAGAGGCCAGAACCGCCAATCCGGCGAAAAACTGGAGTGCCTTTTTCATCCGTTAAGGGATAGGGGATACGGGGAAATCTATTGAGCGGCGACATCCGCGATGAATCTTGGTCTCATCCCTCCTCCTTCGTGCAGGCGTTACCCCGTCCCTTCTCCTGCCTCTGATATCCTAATCTGTTGGGAGATCCCCCGGCTTTGCCGGAGGATAATTACTTCCCTGCCCCTTGCCTCTCGGCACGTACAGGCGGCTGGTCACTTCCCTTGCGCAAAATCCCCTGCCGGCTGCCAACTCAATTCACCTGTCCGCAGGCAGAGCGAGGTTTGGCGAACCGAAATCGACATCGCTTAACGGAATGATTCGCACGTGTCCGAGCTTCTTCAAGTCTTTCTTGAAGTCGGAAATACTTCCCACCAACACCATGACGTCGTGGTCCGTATCCAAATAAGTCATGGCGGCGGTATTGACATTATCGGCGGTTAAATCCTGAACCTTTTCCGCGTAATGGTTCCAGTAGTCGAGCGGCAAGCCGTTCTCCAGCAGCTCCAGAACTTTTTCAGCCACGTTGTCTGAGGTCTCAAATTCCAGCGGCAGATGGCCCACCAGATAGCTCTTGGCGGTTTCCAATTCCTCCCGAGTAATTCCGTGGGTCTGAAGGGACTGAATTTGCTTCAGGGCAACGTCCGCGCTCTTCAGGGTTTCCGGCGTGCGTGTAAAAGTCTTAGCCACCCAAGCGCCGAGGTGGCGGCGGCAAATCAGGTCGCTCGACGCGCCGTAGGTCAGTCCCTGACGCGTGCGGAGGGCTTTAAACAAGCGGTTCTCCGAAGGTCCGCCCAGAATTTGGTTCACCACGCTGAAGGCGAGATAATCCGGACTGTCGCGCGGCACGCCGAGGTTCCCAATGCGGATCTCGGTTTGCACGGCGTCGCTCTTGTCGATGGCCAGCACGCGGCGATTCGGGGCTGTGGCGGGAACACCGGAAGGCGCCGCCACCGGCTCACCGCTGTTTTGCCATGAGGAGAAATATTTATTCACCAGCTTCACGGCGTTTTTTGCAGTGATGTCACCCACGACGGCCAGAATGCAATTGTCCGGCTGGTAATAGCGCTGATGAAAGTCGCGCAGGTCCCGGGCGGTAATGCGCTTGGCTGCTTCAATGGTGCCATCCTCGGGATGGCCATAGGGCGTGCCGGAAAAAACCAGTTCCTGCATCGCCGTATCTGCAACGTAGGCGGGATCATCCTGCGCCACTTCCAGGCCTGAAAGCGTCTGTTTCCGCTGGCGCTCGATCTCCTCTGGCGCAAAGGCCGTGCGGATGTGCATGTCGCTCACCAGATCGAAGGCCAGGTCGGTGTGGTCGGCCAAAACGCTCAGGCTGAGGTAGGAACTGTCCCAGTCCACGTCGTTGTCCACCACCCCGCCAATTGAGTCGATGGCTTCGGCAACCTGGCGCGCGGTGCGCCGCTCCGTCCCTTCCGTCAAAAGCCCGTTCACCAGAGCCGCTGTGCCCGGCAGATTCACCGGATCGCATTCCGCGCCCGATTTCACCACCAGCCGCAGGGTGATGAGTGGCAAGCTGTGCCGCTCCACCACCACCACTTGCAATCCATTGGAGAGCGTGTGCACCACCGGCGTGGGAATCACCATCGGTTTAGGCAGAGGGACTTCGGGAGGATAGTCGCGGGCGCAGATCGGCGCCGCGAGCGCAAGCAGCAGAAGTGCGAGCACGGGGATGAGGGATGCGCTCGCAGGGATACGGGCTACAGGACACGGGATAAGGGAAAACCTGTTGCGCCGCGTCAGCCTTGGCGAACATTGATACTGACAGTTCATGAATCTCTGCCTCCGTTCGGATGTCTTCCCTGCCCCTTGTCCCGCCGGCTGGCGCAGACACCCGCTGTTACCCCTTATCCCGTATCATCAGAATCCACTCGCCGCCGATTTCGCGCCCGCGTCCTTCTTCGGATAGACCTCCACAACCGTCTCGTTGTTTTGGATAAAATACTTCCGTGCGACGCGCTGAATATCCTCGGGAGCGACGTCCATGAAACGCTTCAACTCCGTGTCCACCAGCTCCGGGTCCTTCAATACCACGGCGTCATAACCCAGCTCTTCGGCGCGGCTTTGCGAAGTCTGGCGGCTGAGGATGAAATCGCGCAGGATCTGGTTCTTGGCTTTATCCAGCTCCGCTTCGGATATCAGGTCGGTTTTCAGCCGTTTCAGCTCCGCGTCCACCTGCGTCTCGCCTTCGGTGGGAGTGTACCCGTTGTTCATGACCGCAAAAACGAAAAACAGATTGGGGTCTTCGGTGAAATTTCCGCTGCTGTCGGCCTCCACGGCGATCTGCTTATCGTAAATCAGCCGCGTATAGATTCGCGAGCTCTCATCGTCGGAGAGAATCTTGGAAGCGAGGCGCAGCGGGTAAGCGTCCGGAGTGCCGTCGGCGGGCATGTGGAATCCTTCGACAAACGCCGGCAGAGTGACGCCCAGATTCACCTTCACCACGCGCTCGGTCTGCTGCTCCGGCTCCTGGGGGATCGGCGCCTGCTGGGCCGGGTTCCCTTCCTTCACCGGACCCATATACTTCCGCACTTCGGCCTCGGCTTCGCGCCACTCGACGTCGCCCACAATCACCAGCGTGGCGTTGGAGGGCTCATAGTATGTGTCATAGAAATTCTGAATGTCCTGAATGCTCGCGTGGTTCAAATCCTCCATGCTGCCGATGATCATGTGGCGGTAGGGATGCACCGTGTAGGCGTTGTCGTAGAGCGTTTCCACTACCGTGCCGTAGGGAGGATTGTCAAATCGCAGGCGGCGCTCCTCCTCCACCACCTGCCGCTCGTTGTCGAAGACCTTTTGATTGATGTCGAGATTGCGCATGCGGTCGGCTTCCAGCCACAAGACCACAGGCAGCATGTTGCTGGGCACGGTTTCCCAGAAGACCGTGGTGTCCTCCGTGGTGTAGGCATTGTCCGTGCCTCCCGAGCGCACAATGTAATCAGAGAATTCGTTGGAGGCGAGGTTTTTCGTTCCGTCGAACATCAGGTGCTCGAAGAAGTGCGCGAAACCCGTGCGCCCCGTTACTTCGTTCTTCGAGCCCACGTGGTACCAAACCTGCACATCAATGACCGGCGCCTCGTGCGCCTCCACGATCAGGGCGTGCAGGCCGTTCTCGAGCTCGATTTTGTGAATTTCCGTGTGCGGGAGTTTGACGGATGAAGGCGCCGCCCATCCCGGCCCCGGAAATAGCGCCCAAGCCGTCCAGATCAGCAAGAGGGCGGCAAACCGGCGGAATGGGATGACATCTTTCAACGCGCTAAAATCCTGACATCGATTCTAGCACAGGGCCGTCCGGCTGCAACCCAGGACAAGCTTTCACCACAGAGTTCACAGAGAAAAACTCTCTGCGGCTCTCTGTGTACTTCGTGGTGAAGATTTTGATTTGCTGCAACTTTTGCCGCAAGAAAGTCGTAGTGTTTGCGATCAATCTACTGAGGATTGCAAAATATACTGACAACCGTTCGCTGTAGCGGCGCTCTGCGAGCGCCGAAAGACCGCCGGTCGTAGACCGGCGCTACAATGGGTTGATGTCACTATATTTTGCAATCCTCGATAAGATGATGTTCGATGCCAAAGGGTTTTTATGGAGCTTCCAAGGATGCGTGCGGACAAGTTTACCCTGGCAATCAACCTCGCGTTCATCGCCGCCATATCGCCGTTGAGGGCGCAAACAACAGATGATGGGGTGACGTCATCGGCGCGCGCAACCGACTGGCAAACCGCCACCGGAGGCAAAATGTCGTTCGACGTTGCATCCATCAGGGTGTCACCAGACGCGATTCATACCATGAATTTCCGCTGGGATGACGAGGCGCCTTTCACTCCGAACGGCGGCTATTTCTTCGCGCGCAACTCCCTGGTGGATTACATCGAGTTCGCCTATGATTTCCCGCTGACTGATGACGAGGAAAATGCCCTGCTTGCGCATCAACCGAAATGGGTGCGCGAAGATAATTTCGTGATTCAAGCGCGCGCCGCAGGCAACCCCACGCGCGACCAAATGCGGCTGATGATGCAATCGCTGCTCGCCGAGCGCTGCAAGCTGGCCGTGCATTTTGAACCGCGGAAAGAAACAGTGCTGGCCCTCACTCTCAACGCGCCGGGAAAGACCGGTCCTGACCTGCGTCCGCACAGCGAAGGCGCGCCGTGCGGCTCGCCGGAGGCAGGATCAGCCGGTGGTCCCACGCATAAAGTCATAAAGCCCTTCCCTTTCAAATGCGGGTTCCTTGATTTGATGGATCTGCCGAACCACCAGCGCCGGCTGGGCGCCCGAAATGTTTCCATGGGAATAATTGCCAGCGGGATTGAAAGGGTTGAGTGGCTGGGCCACCCATTGGTGGATCAAACAGGGCTGAGCGGCAAATATGACTTCAAGGTCGAGTGGGCATCCGTGCCCACCGGCGCCGCACCTTTTACCAATGACGACCCATCAGACTCAGGCGGGCCGACCTTTCAAAAGGCCCTGAAGGATCAGCTTGGCCTCAAATTGGTAAAGCGCCAGGCATCCGTTCGTGTTCTCATAATCGACCACGTTGAGAAACCTTCGGAGAATTAAGAATGTGGCAGGCTTCCTGGGCCGCCGTTCCCGCGCTAAGTTCTTTCTTCCCGCAGGGTCTCCAGGGCGGAGGTTTTGCCCTGGCGGTCGAACCGGTGGCGAAGCTTTCCCAATTGACGATTGATAAAGTGCTTGCGGCTTAGGAAAGTGAGCACGGGCGGCCGGCGAATTCCCAATTCTTCCAACGCGCGAACGAGGCGTGGATCCCACTTAGTAAATTGCAGGCCGTTGTAGAGCGTGCACAAGGCATCGTCCAAATCACCGGAGCGGCGATAGACTTCCGCCAGGTTCAAATACATATGCGGATCGGTGCGCAGGAAGCGTAGCGCCGCAAGGCAGGAAGCCTCGGCTCGCTGCCAATCGCGTTCCACGCGGGCCAGCACGAGTCCGTAATAGGAAAGATAGAAAGGGTTGCTGCCGTCATGCTCAACGGCCTTTTGCAGGTGAAAGAGAGCAGAATTGAGATAGCCGTTTCGCAATGCCCCAAGGCCTTTCTTGAATTCGCTAACCGGGTCAATTGGACTCATGCTCGAATCCTTCCTCCAAGGCCCTTGCTTGGTGTCCTCTGCGTGCGGAAGAGCCGGATTACATCTGAAGGAGCAGGTTTGGACAGCGGCGGCGGCGTAGGCGGCTACTCTCGCAGGTAAGCCGCGGGATTCACCGCCTGCCCATGAACC
>JASHTO010000720.1 GCA_030040515.1 Terriglobia bacterium | reverse complement strand
TACTCAGCCTGATTTCTGTTTCCGTAAGCCTTCTGTCTTTGAAGGGCAAACGGGGGAGAGGTCAGCACCAGATTTACGCTGGCGCTCGGCACTTCTGCCAACAATTCGAGCGAGTCTCCGCAATAGGCTTCGCCCCACCTAGTGACATACGCGGGAGCGATCAGCAGGTGTCCTCGCATGCCTGTTCCTTTCCAAACCACTTTAACCCATACCCTCAAAAAGCTACCTTACGTCTGTAGACCTTAAGTCATCTGCCGGTCAAACCTGTAGCGTGCGCCGACCAAAAAACGTACCCGTAATTCGCCATATCCTAGCACGGAATCTCCGTCGGCTTCGTGCCGAGCGCGGCCTTTCACAAGAATCCTTAGCCGACCTCGCAGACCTTCATCGAACATATATCGGATCGATTGAGCGGAGCGAGCGCAACATTTCCATTGATAACATCGCTAAGCTGGCATCTGCGCTCGGCGTTCCTCCTTTTACATTGCTACAGGAAAAGCCGGAATGAAACCTCATCCCGACGCAAAGCTTTTGAAAAAACTGTTTCCGGCGATTCGCAAGTACCAGAAGCTCGCCATGAAGCATGGTATACCGGACATCTTTCAGGACAACGGTGGCAAAATTCTTCAGGTCAGTTTAATACTTGGCCTCGTAGTATTACAGTCTCGCGAAGGGAATGACGCCGTTGACGAGGAGGGTCGTGAATACGAACTGAAGACGGTCAACCTTCTACGGACGGACCAGTTCACGACACATCACCACCTGAACCCCGTAATCATCGACAAGTATAGAAAGGTCGACTGGATTTTCGCAACCTAAGAAGCCATCGAACTAAAGGAAATTTTCATATTAAAACCCATCGCGATGGAGTACTGGTATGAGAGGTGGGACAAAAAATGGCATGCTGGTGGAGGAAAGGACATTAACAATCCGAAAGTCCCTCCCTCATACGTGCGAAAGCACGGGAAGCTCTTATATTCAAGCGTCGGAGAAAATTTGGAAAATACAGTTAGCAGCTGATATATGTCTTACCCTCTATCTCCTTAGTCATCGGCGGGCCGGTATTTATGACATCTACGGCGCTGGTTGCACCTGCGCCTTTGGCACACGACCGGGCGTTTGATGCATAGCACCACCCTTCTCGGGAAGGGGAAAACGCCATGCCTCCCATTTCCCAACTTTCTTGACTTCGTCTGGTGCGCCTAATACCATCCGGTGCGATGGAACCTTCCAATATCTCCGGCGAAAAACGGATCATTGTGGGCGTTACGGGCGCGAGCGGGGCGGTTTTTGCGCGGCGCACTCTGCAACTGCTTGAGGCGGACGCTCGCGTGGAGAAGATCCACCTGGTCGTTTCCGGCAGCGGGCTGAAGCTGTTGCGCGATGAGCTGGACATCGGCATTTCGAAATCCGCTCGCGTTCCCTCCGCGCTTGCGGGGCACGCGACCGGGAAGACGGAATACCTTCTGGACTCGGACATCGGCGCTTCCATCGCCAGCGGTTCCTATCGCCTGCACGGCATGCTGGTGATTCCGTGCACCACCGGATGTCTGGCCCAGATTGCCGCGGGGATTTCCAGCACACTCATCGAGCGCGCTGCGGATGTTTGCCTGAAGCAGGGGCACAAGCTGATTCTTGCCGTGCGCGACGCGCCCTTCAACCGCATCCACCTTGAAAATATGCTGAGAGCGCAGCTTGCCGGGGCGGTGATTTTTCCCATCATCCCCGCCTTTTACGACCGGCCGAAGACTCTCGACGATCTCGTCACCCAATTTTGTTGCCGCGTGCTGGAGATGCTCGATCTCGAGCAGGACCGGCAATACCGCTGGGAAGGCGAAGCGAAGAGGCGCAAGAAATAACTCCTCCCCTCGTCCGGCAGTGGGTCAGTTTGAAATTCCGTAGGGGCAGGGCTCGTCCCTGCCCTTAAATCCAGGGCACCCGCAAGGGGTGCCCCTACTCCGATATTTGAAACTGACCCATTACGCCTCGTCCCACCGGTTTGACGCCACAAAAATTCCCCGGCATCATGGAATTTCCGGCATGAGTGAAACCCTTCAAAATGCGTCGATGCCTCCCGTGCCCTCGGGAGTCTCCCCAGGGCCCATCGGGAAACTGCGCACCACGCTCGAAATGATCAAGTTTGAGCACTCGGTTTTCGCCCTGCCATTTGCCCTGGTGGGCGCGATGCTGGCGGTTCACGGGTGGCCCTCGTGGCGGCAGATTTTCTGGCTGATTGTAGCGATGGTAGGGGCTCGGAGCGCGGCGATGACCTTCAATCGCATCGCCGACCGCAAGTTTGATGCGCTCAATCCCCGCACGCGCATGCGCGCTCTCCCCTCCGGACGCCTAAGCCTGCGGTTCGCGGCGGGCTTTACCATCGTTTCTTGCGGGCTGCTGGTACTAGCTGCTTGGGAGCTCAGCCCGCTGGCCTTCAAACTTTCTCCCGCGGCCATTGCCATTTTGCTTTTCTACTCCTATACCAAGCGCTTCACCCTGCTTTCACATTTGGTGCTGGGAATCGCTGACGGACTATCTCCCGTCGCCGCCTGGATCGCCCTGCGCAATGACGTGAGCCTGAGTGTGCTGCTGGTGGGAGCAGCAGTGGCCTTTTGGGTGGGGGGATTCGACCTGATTTACGCCTGCCAGGATATTGACTTTGATCGCCGCGTGGGAATTCATTCCGTCCCGCAAAGATTCGGAATTGCCGCCGCGCTGTACGGTTCCATCGCCTGCCACCTGCTGATGGTGATCCTGCTCGCGGAGGTCGTTCGACTCGAAAACCTCGGCTGGATCGCCGCGGCAGGGCTCGCCCTGATGGCAGCGCTTCTCGCTTACGAGCACACCATCGTGAAGCCTTCGGATTTATCCCGCCTCAACGCCGCATTTTTCACCGTGAATGGGTATATCAGCCTTCTGTTTTTTCTCACCTGGGGAGCGGACATTCTGATGCACTGAGCGGCACGGAATTTCCCGCGCCGCGATGCGAGCGATCATTCAAAATCCTATTGGTCTGAATTGGTTATTGCACTCGGGTGGTAACCATCATTTCGCGGAAGACGAGAGAATCGAAAATCGCCAGGACGTGTTTGCGGTAAGTGAGCATGCGTTCCAGCATGCCGTGATACATGGGATCGCGCATTGCCAATAGCCGCCAGCGCTCAAGCACATGCGGCGGGACGTCGATATCCTCGCGCAGCTTTTGCAAAGAATGGCCGCGCAGAAAGAGCCCGTAGAAAAATGCGGCTTCCTGTTGTGGTTCGGCGAATTGGAGATTCACAGTTCCCATGCGGATCAGCAGCCCAAAGTGTGATTTAGCCAGAAAATATTCCGCCGCGCCACCAAAATTTTGTTGTTACGTGCTGACGCAGAATCATAATGACGAATCGCTTGTCAAGTATCAAGCAGTGTTCATGCGGGTATGGCGAAGGTGCTCCAGGCAATTGAATTGCCAATTTAAGATTGGCAATCGAATTGCCCATTGCCTTCCAATTGCAAACCCACGGTCTGCCAAGTAAAATCAGAATTGCCATGCTTGCTGAATGCCCCCAAATTGAAGACGGCGCATTGCGCCTCATCGCGGAAAAAGTGCTCGTGGGCGAACGACTGAGCTTCCAGGACGGGGTGACGCTCTATCAATCCCACGACCTGCTCGCCCTCGGCCAACTGGCCCATCACATTCGGGTGAAGAAGCACGGAATGCGCACTTACTTCAACGTGAACCGGCACATCAATCCCACCAATGTGTGCGTGGCAAGCTGCAAGTTGTGCGCTTTTGGCCGCAAGCCCGACGCTCCCGGGGCGTACACCATGGCGCTCGACGAGGCCCTGCGTGTGGCGGGGGAAAATTGGTCGGAGGCGGTCACCGAGTTTCATATTGTCGGAGGGCTGCATCCGGATTTGCCCTTCGACTACTACCTCGATTTGTTGCGCGGCCTTAAAGAACGCTTTCCCTCTGTCCACCTTAAAGGATTCACGGCGGTTGAGGTCGGTTACTTCTCGCATGTCACGCACCTCTCTATTCGCGAGGTGCTGGAACGCCTGAAAGGCGCCGGGCTTGATTCGCTGCCGGGCGGTGGCGCGGAGATTTTTGCGCCTGCGGTGCGCCGCATCATCTGCGATCACAAGATCGGCGCGCATACGTGGCTCAAGGTGCACCGCCTCGCGCACGAAATGGGGATGCATTCCAACGCCACCATGCTCTACGGTCACATCGAATCGGCAGAGGACCGCGTGGACCACCTGCTGCAACTCCGCAACCTTCAGGATCAGACCGGAGGCTTCCAAACCTTTATTCCCCTGGCCTTCCACCCCGCCCACACCGAGTTGGGCAAGCTGCTTGCGGACGATGAAACCAGCGGCTTTACAGACCTGAAAAACGTCGCGGTGGCGCGTCTGCTGCTCGACAATTTCCCGCACATCAAGGCTTATTGGATCATGATGACCCCGCGCGTTGCGCAGGTGGCGCTGCGCTTCGGCGCTGACGACCTGGACGGAACCGTAGCGGAGGAAAAGATCTATCACGACGCCGGCGCGAAGACTCCCCAAGCGCTGACCCGCCCGGAGCTGATCCGCCTGATTCGCGATGCCGGCTGCGAACCCTTTGAGCGCGACACGCTCTACCGTCCCGTTACCCGCACGGAAACCAGCGTTGCGGTGCAGGTTTAGAAACCAAGGTCGGGACGCAACTTTCCCTCCTGAATTTGGTTCTAACCGTATGAGGAATCCGTCAAACTATTGAGGATGACAAAATATGGTGACAGGTCTCCCTTGTAGCGGCGCTCTATGAGCGCCGAAAACGGCGGTCGCAGACCGCCGCTACAATCGGAAGTCGTCATTGATATTCTCTCTGTCTCAGTAATTCACTTGATAGCTGTTCCCCGCGCGGATGGTGCCCACGGGAAATATCGTCGGTCGGAAGGCGTAAGGATCCTGGACGCCGAGCTGTTTTGGGGGGCCCTCTATGATACTGAACGAGAACTACAACTTTAACCGCGATGCACCGGCCGATGTCAAGAGCGCCTTCAAGTTTTCTCCACAAAGAGTGTTGCTGGAACCCCCGGAGAGGCTTTACAGAATTCTGACCCCGGCTGCCGTGGCGGAGGTTAAGGATAAGGCCTCGGGCACCAACCTTAAAGTCGACCCGAATGAAGTAGGTTCTTGGTGGATGACGGGAAAGATATTCGGCCAGATCATTAACACGTCTAAACAATACGGGCAGGCCCTTTCCGAAATAGTTCGTTCGCGAATGGCCATCTCACTGGACTTTAGTTCCACGATGAATGCTCTTTGCATCATCGAACTGAAAAGCAACATGTATGTTTTCGAAGGGCTCGCCGCGCCTCAACCCCTCAAGCAGAAAGATCCCACCGTAATGCTGATTGGTGATGGCGAGCAGGTGTGGATTCCCCGCATGTCCTGGAAAGACGTTTTTGTGGTGCGGTTTCTCAATTCGTTCGAACCGATTAACCTTACTGATCTGAGTCCCCACCTCACGGTAACCCTGGGCGACCTCTTGCGAGCAAAACAAAATCGCTAGGTCGGCACGGGGGGGGGCACAACGTTTCATACGTACAGATCATGAGGAGCATAAGATCCGGGGGTGGCAGGCATTTGCCGCTGTCGGGCAAATGGGTTATGGCGATTGCATGCCTTGCGGCGCTTGCAGGCTCCGCATGCTAATATAGTTGGGTCTTATGCTTGACCGCTTTTTCGCTTTCTTGAGGTCCTTTCTAATCCGCAGGTCCTCGGTCGCCGTATTTGCCCTTCTCGCCACGATGTTGATGTCTCCGCTGGTGGGGTACGTGCGTGCCGCTCCGCACGACGATGCGGAGGATTCTACAACCGTGGCTATTATTTATGACAGCGAGCCGGACCCCCACGCGGATTCGTATGTCCATGCCCTCTTTCTTACCAACTTGCTGACTCACTTCAATTTACAAGCCGCGCTCATCCCCCTGAGCGACTATCAGCGTGGCCAGCTTGCGGGCTACCGCGCAGGTTTTCTGGTGGCGGACTCACCCAAAACGGTCATTCCTCCCGCCCTGCTCACGGATATTCGGGCGACCACGCACCCCTTCGCCTGGTTGGGCGTGCACATCGACGAACTTCTTGCCACTCCCGAGGCGCGCCGCCACTATGGTTTCAGTTTTGTGGAGTATCGCCGCGATCTCGATTACCGTTCAGTTCTCTATAAAGAAACCCTGCTGCCTAAACCTGAGCCGGATTTAACCATCGTCTCCATCCAGGACCCGGAAACCGCCGAAGTCATCGCGACCGCCATCAACCAGAAGAAGGTTTCCAGTCCCTACGTCGTGAAGAGCGGAAACTTCTGGTACTTCGCAGATAAGCCTTTTTCCTACATGGAAGAGGGTTCACGCTATCTGGTGATCTGCGATCTTCTGCATGACATCCTGGGAATCAATCATAGTCCCCAGATGCGCGCCATGGTGCGCATTGAGGACGTCAGCATTGACGACGACCCCGACGACCTGGTGAGAATCGCCAGTTGGCTTTCTGACCGGCACATTCCCTTCACCATCGCCCTGATCCCCATCTTCCGCGACCCAGCGCATTCCCTGGAGATCCGGTTGGGAGACCGGAAGTCCACCGTGGACGCCGTCCACTACATGATCAGCCATGGCGGGACGCCGCTGATGCACGGCATTACCCATCAGGTGCACGGCTTGAGCGGCGATGAGTACGAGTTCTGGGATGAGTTGGGGAACAAGCCGGTGGGAGGCGATTCGGCGGAATTCGTAATGCGTCGACTGAAAATGGGATTTGCCGAGTGCTTCTCCAATGACATTTATCCCGTGGCTTTCGAGATTCCCCACTATGGAGCTTCGGAAATCGACTACCGCACATTGGTCAAAGTCTTCTCGTTGTTTTACGACCGCCCCATGGTCGTTCCCGATGACACCACGGCCCAATTGGTTCCGTATCCCGTGGTGGACCTGTACGGGCGCCACATTGTTCCCGAAACCCTCGGCTACCTTCCGGAAGACGATCCGGAGCCGCTCAAAATCATTCAATACGCGCGCTCCATGAGGGTGGTGCGCGACGGAATCGCTTCTTTCTATTTCCACCCTTTCCTGAATCAGAAATTCCTCGAAGAGGTGGTCCAGGGTGTCAGCGCGCTGGGTTACCACTTCATCTCTCTGCGCGACTTCGGCGGTGACGTCAATTTCGAAGGCCAGTACGCGGTGCGGACATCCACCGGGCCCATCCGGCTTTCACCCCACGACGATTTCTGGCGCCTGCAACTCTTCAATGCCAGCGGGCAAGTTGTGAAGACCGATTTGTCCTCGGTGCGCGGAAGTTCGCCGGTCGAGCTTACCGCGCAGGTGCCCCCGGGTGGCTGGGCTGCCGCCGAGTGTCTGAAGCGGCTGCCGCCGGCGCCCGAGCATGCGCACACGTGGTTTGACCGCTTGCGCGTCTGGTGGGATGACCTGTTTCCTTCGCCCGCCCCCGCCTCAACGGTGGTGCGCGACAAATTCGCGGGGCCTCCCGCCGCATGGATTCTCTGGCTGGATAACGCGCGCGCCGGCGCCAGCCACGATCAGGAGAGTTACAAGAGGGTTCTTGAGGCGCTGGGGTACACGGTGAAGGTCGTGAGCGTCCCCAAGTTTCGCGAAATGCCCAGCTCCAACGATACGCTCCTGGTGGTGCCCGCCGCAGCCGGTTTGCGCCTCTCGGCAGTGCAGCAGCGCCAAGTTTTGCGCTATCTCGGGTCAGGGGGAGAATTGGTGGCGGACGGCACGCAAGCCTGGCTGTCCAAAATCGGACTGGGATTCACCGGCCTTCAAATGATTGTCAGCTCCGTCACTGATCCCAACCATGCCGATATGCCGCTGGTCTGGCAGCCCGAGGAACACATCGCCCGGTTCACGGCGCCCGAAGACACTCGCGAATTGGCTTATGTTGACGAAGGCGGACAAGCCCTGGCGCTCGCCGGCTCCTTCGGGGCAGGCCATTACGTTTACCTCGCCGCGCCTTTGGACAATCACACCAATGAAGGCACAAGTCATTATCCCTATTTCCCGGAGTACCTCAGCACCACGTTCGGAGCCACCAGCTCGCTGCGCAGCCGCCATCTGGAAGTCTACTTCGATCCCAGCTATCGTCCCGGCGCGGACCTGAACCGTTTGGCCACCATCTGGCACCGCTCCGGCATCAGCACAGTTTACGTAGCGGCCTGGCTCGTCAATCGCCAATATACTTTTCCCTACGACGAATTTGTTCGCGCCTGCCACCGCAACGGAATCGCGGTTTACGCCTGGTTCGTTTTCCCCGCCACCAACAAGCTGGTGCCGAACAGCACCGATTCCATGTGGGACGAACATCCGGACTGGCGGGAGAAGACGGCGTCAGGCGCGGACGGCAACGTTGGCTGGCGGTACTCCCTGAACTTTCAGAATCCTGACTGCTTTCGGGCGGCGATGGACTGGATGAAAGTCATCCTGAACTTCACGGATTGGGACGGCGTGAATATTGCCGAGTTAAATTTCGATGCGGACTTCAAGGATTATCTGCGCCCCGACAAGTTTGTGCCCATGAACTCCATTGTGCGGGCCGACTTCAAGAAAAAAACGGGTTTTGACCCCATCGAGTTGTTTCGACCCGGTTCTCCGCACTACTACAAAACCGACCCCGGGGCTCTCGCCAGGTTTCTGCGCTACCGCGAAGACATCGTGGTGGATTGGCACCGGCGAGTGCTCTCGGAATTGACACCTTTGTGCAAGCAGCGGGGAATGGAAATCGTGGTCACGATGCTCGACAGCCTGCACGATGATTATGTGCGCCCGGCCCTGGGCGTGGACTCGCGGCGCATCACCGCCCTGATGAAAGAATATCCGTTCACGATGCAGATCGAGGACAATGCGCGCTTCTGGATGACTTCGCCGGAGCGCTACCGCCGCTTTGCCGCCACCTATCTCAAGCTGGTTCCCGACCCACGCCGCCTGATGTTTGACGTTAACGTTGTCCCCTATCGCGACATCACCAATACGAATCTCCCCTCCGCAACGGCCACCGGCATGGAGCTCGCCCTGACGGTGTTGAGCGCCGCTTCGGCTTCAGGCCGCGTGGCCGTGTATTCGGAAAAAACCGTCTCGCCCCAGGATTGGGACCTCATCCAAATGGTTTTGAGCCGGCCCACTTCGGTCTCCGGCGGGCACACCAGCATGGACGTTAACACCTCCACCTCGCTGGTGCTCACCCCCGCCGATGACCCGCAATACTATGTGGACGGCCATCCCTGGCCCGCGGTCTCTGCGGATGGAGTGGTGATTCCGGTGGGCGAACATTCCATTTCCACCGAGCGGAGCTGGTGGAACTTTCTGGACTCCGAGGAGTTCCAGGCGCGTATCATGAACTGCACCGCCAACCTGGAAGAGGCGCGCGCGGATACCACCGGCCTGACGTTTCGGTACCGGTCGATGGAACGCGCGGTCATCACCTTTGACCAGCAGCCCAATGAGATTCAGGTGGATGGCAGCGCCGCAACGCTGCCTACCGAGCATGACGGGCGCGATTGGGCAGTGGTCTTCCCCTCCGGCGAGCATCGCGTCCGCGTGGTCACCAACACCAAGGCGGGCGTGGCCGTTGACGTGGTG
>JASHTO010000719.1 GCA_030040515.1 Terriglobia bacterium | reverse complement strand
TACGGCACGCGGCAGTGGACGCACGAAATCGGCATTCGCATGGCACTGGGCGCGCGAGCGCGGCAGATTCTCTGGCTGGTGGGTGGCCAGAGCGCGCGCTGGCTGCTGGGCGGAATCGCTGCCGGAACGGCCGGCGCTTTGGCATTGACGCGATTGCTGCGGGGATACCTCTATGCGGTCCAACCCACGGATCCCGTCACCTTTGGGGCTGTCGCGCTGCTGCTTCTCGCCGTGGCCCTGGCGGCCGTCTATCTCCCCGCTCGGCGCGCCACCAAGGTCGATCCCATGGCCGCACTGCGATACGAATGAGGGCTGATTCACGAACCGGATGATTCCTAAGCGCAAAGGTCAATCGGGGGGAGTCGAGCGCGCTTCCTTGCCGCGGGCTTTGACGGCGTACATATCCTGGTCAGCTTCATTCATAATTCCATCGACGGTCTTCCCCGTCGCCCACTGGGTTGATCCGACGCTAAGCACCAGCTTGAAATCCTTCAAATGCTCTCCCTGGTTCCAATCCTGCACATAACGGGCGATGCGACTTTTGACGACCTCCACATCCTCAATGGGGGCGTCGGCAAGAATGACCAGAAATTCGTCCCCGCCATAGCGAATCACCGCATCGGAGCCGCGCACCGCGGATTTGAGGATGGTGGCAACCTCCAGCAGCACGAAGTCTCCCGTGGTGTGGCCAAAGCGGCTGTTGATGGTGCGGAAATCGTCCACATCAATCATCAGGAAGCTGAGCGGCTTCTTCAGCCGCTCGGCTCGGCTGCTGTATTTCTTCAGCATATCGTCCATGATGCGCCGGGTGTAAACCTCCGTCAGGGGGTCGGTAAAAGATTGTAGGCGTAGAAGCTCGCTGTGAATGGCCGTCGAGATCACTTCCCCGCGGGTTTTGCGCAGCTTCAAGCGGCTGGAAATCATGTAGCTGTTGAAAAGAGCCAAAAGCGCGACCAACCCCAGAAAGAGCTCGCGGGAAACCGTGACCTCAAAGTGCAGGTTGCCGCTGCGCAGAATGGCGCTGGGAAAAAGGATCGCCACCAAGCCCGTGGCCACCAGGATTCCTGTGCCTACCACGATGACCCAGAGCTCAAAGTCACGCTTCTCCAGCGCCATCAATTGCTCGCTGAGCTTGGCCAGGATACTATCCTGTCTGGTTGCCTCAGATTCCATTCGTACCTGTACCTTCTTTCGCGCGCCTCGTTGCAGTTTTGAGGGAGATCAGTTGGGAAGCGCCCCCGCGCCCTGGCTCCGCTTTAAGAGTTGCATAGTATCTTATACGCAATCCCCGCGCAAGAAACTTTTCAGGCGCAGGAATGCCGCGCTTGGGGCGGCCGATTTTGAGTGTCTGATTATGAGTTTAGAGCCGCCCCTGACGGAGGTATCTGTCTGTCGGTTGACTGACTCAAGCTAGGCTCTACGATGAAATTAAGATACCACCGTCAGGCCTTTTCGCATTCCGCAGATTCGGGCGGGGTCCATGCCCGAGCCCGGTGCCCGAAAGGAAGTTTCCCCCGGCAAAGCCGGGGATTTCCCGACGGATTAGGGGGCTGCGGTTCAGGCTGAACGGCAATCCATTCTCCCACAGCTCCCGGCCATTGTCGGTTCGCCTTCTGCTACAATCTCACGCCAAGATGGCAGAGCAGAAACCTATTCTGGTGGTTGCCGGCATCATACCCAAGGGTACGCGAATCTTGATCTGCCAAAGGCACCGCTCCGACCCTTACGGCCTTCAGTGGGAATTTCCCGGCGGCAAAGTTAAAGACGGAGAGGCATTGCCCGCGGCGTTGCAGCGCGAACTGGAGGAAGAACTGGCGATCGAAGCGCAAGTGGGCGGCGAAATCTTTCGCCTGCGCCACCATTATCCCGACCGCTACGTGGAAGTCGCCTTCTTCGTGGTGCCCCACTACGCCCACGAAATTCGCAATTGCGTATTCGCAGCCATCGAGTGGGCTCCTCGCGCGCGCCTTCCGCAGTACAATTTTCTGGAAGCCGACCGCGACCTGGTTCACCGCCTGGCCAAGGGGGAACTTGTTTAGCCCGAAACTCGACAGTCGAAATCCGAAACTCGCCTTGCCTGCCCTGTGCGCTACGGTAACGGGCCGCGGTCCCGGCAAAGCAACCTTCGGAATGATCCTCGTCTCCACCCTGCTCTTTCCGGCCGCACTCCTGCGCGCGCAAGTGGAAACTGTGGCGGGCCCACCCTCCGCCGTTCACTGGGTCAGTTATGGCCATGTGGAGGGCCATCTGGTATTGAAGTATTCATCTGCGGGCGCGTTTTCGCCCGATTCTTCCCTGCTCGCGGTAGCCTCGGACGAGAAGGTGCTGCTGATGAACCTGCTCTCCGGCAACGGACCGAAAGTTTTTAAGCCGCGCGTGCCGGATGTCGATGACCTGGAAATCCACTCCGCGAATTTCCTTGCACCGAACCACCTGTTTCTGCTGGCGAATGGACTATTTCATGTGAAGGGGCAGCGCCCGCATCCCACACCTCTGTTGGCATTCCAATGGGACACGACAGAAGATCAATTGGTGGGAAAGCTGAATGAGGTGGGAGCCAAGGGCGGATACAGTCCGGCTCGCTACTTCCCCATGATCGGTTATCTGATTTTATACAAAGACGGCAACTTCGACCTCTGGAACCCTCGCACCAACCAGGGCGGCTCGCTGCCCATACCCGACCTCACGCAAGTCCCCAACCTCTATGATTTCTCGCCCGACGGCCATTGGCTGCTCCTGGCGCAAATTCAAACCACCTCGGGCGCGGATCCCTCCGTCGTGAATGCGCGGACCCACAAGTTTGTCGATGCCCTGCACGGGCACGAGGGCACCGTGTTGAGCATGGCTTTCTCTCGAGACGCCAAGAAAGTGGTGACGGGTTGCGAAGACGGCAAGTTGCGTGTCTACTCCGTGGGCGATTGGAAACTTCTCCAGACCCTCGTTGGGCATAAGGGCGCCGTGCATCGCGCGGAATTCTCGCCCAACGGCAAGTGGATCGCTTCCGCCGGCGAAGATCAAACCGTCCGCGTCTGGTCCGCGGATGACGGCACGCTTCTGCAAGCCCTCACGGAAAGCCAAAATCCGCTGCTTACCGTCACCTTCTCACCCGATAGCCGATTTATCGCCGCATCATCGGAGAACCAGGTCTTGATTTGGAAAGGGCAGTAGTGACGGGACACGGGATACGGGCTAAGGAACAAGGGAGAAGGGAACTAACGTCAACGATTGAAACTCGCCGTAACCAGCAAAGTTCCTCAATCCGCATTAAACCGCACACTGATAAATGTACGAACGCGCGCCTCCTGGCCCGTATCCCGTGTCCCGAGCTTTTGCAACTTGTGCTAAAATTTAATTTGACTGAAATCGTCAGGGTCTGGCGCAAAAATAAATTATGCCCAAAGTCGGAATGGTAAGTCTGGGCTGCCCAAAAAATCTCGTGGACAGTGAGGTGATGCTGGGAATTCTGGCACGCCAGGGGTATGAGCTGACCCCGCGCCCCGACCAGGCCGAAATCATCATTGTCAACACCTGCGCCTTCATCGCTCCCGCCAAGCAGGAATCCATCAACACCATTCTGGAAATGGCCGAATACAAGAAATTCGGCGCGGCGAAGAAACTCGTGGTTGCCGGGTGTCTGGTGGAGCGCTACCGCCAGGAGATTCTCGACCAAATCCCGGAAGTCGATCACGTCATTGGCACAAATGAATTGGAAGGAGTACTCGCCGCTTGCCAGGACGCGGATTGTTCCAGCAGTACCAATACCATCCGCGAACCCTACCTGTACCACGAATTCACCCCGCGCATCCTTTCCACACCGGCCTATTCCGCCTATTTGAAAATCGCCGAGGGGTGCGACCACCCGTGCACGTTTTGTGTGATTCCGCAAATGCGCGGCGCATTCCGCTCGCGGCGGTTTGCCTCTGTGATTCGCGAGGCGGAGAACCTCGCCCGCCAGGGCGTGCGCGAAATCACCATCGTCGGGCAGGACACCACCAGCTACGGGGAGGACCTCGGGCTGCGCGACGGATTGCCAGCCCTGCTGCGCGAACTCGGTAATATCCCCGAACTCGTCTGGGTGCGATTCCTTTACTGCTATCCGAATCGCGTCACCGACGCGCTGATTGCCGCCGTGGCGCAAACGCCCAAGGTGGCGAAGTATTTCGATATTCCCCTGCAACATGCAAGCGCCAGTGTGCTGAAGCTGATGAAGCGGGGGTGCAGCGGCCGCCAATTCCTTCGCATGCTCGAAAAGATCCGTGCCGCCATCCCGGGCGTGGCACTTCGAACCTCATTGATTGTCGGGTTCCCGGGCGAAACCGACGATGATTTCAAGGCGCTGGTGGATTTTGTCGCGGCGGCAGAATTTGACCACCTGGGCGTCTTCCTCTATTCCAACGAGGAGACCAGCCGGAGCTTCGAGCTGCCCCACCAGGTTCCATCGTCCGTCGCTCGCCTGCGGCAGAAGCAGGTCATGGCGCTTCAGAGAAAAATTTCGCGCCGCAATCTGAAAAAGATGATTGGAAAATCTCTGCCCGTCGTGGTGGAAGGTCCTTCGGAAGAGACCGATTTGCTCTTCCAGGCGCGCAGTGAACGGCAGGCGCCCGGAATCGACGGCTGCGTGCTGGTTAATGACATTGTGGGCCCGGCACCGCAGCCGGGAGATTTTCGCTGGGCCACTATCACCGACGCGGGCGACTACGATCTGGTGGCGCGCCTCGAGACGGAGACCTTCGCCGAGCGTCTCTCCCCCGCCTCCCCAGCGGCAGCGAACACGCTGGTAAAGATTCAGCCCGCTGCGGCGGCCCCGGTGATTTGAGCGGCGATCATGCGCTGCCCCATCTGCAAGCAGACGGTATCGTGGGAAGGAAATCCGTTTCGCCCCTTTTGCAGCGAGCGGTGCAAGCTGATCGATTTGGATAACTGGCTTGAAGAGCGTTACCGCGTGGCGGCGGTTGAAGTTTTCGACGAGAGCGCGGCGCAGGACACGAGCACGAACACCAAGGGGGAGCGTGACTGAAAGGCGGGCGGGACCGGCCATCTGGATTGCCACGGCGTGTGGGACCGGCTATTTCCCCATTGCTCCCGGAACCGCCGGTTCGCTGGTGGGAGTGGCCGTGGTGGTGGTCCTCGCGCAATTGCACCTGTCACGCACGGATTCGATTGCTGTTTTGGCATTGGCCACGACCGTCCTTTGTGTACTCGGCATCTGGGCGGCAGGCGAAGCGGAAGAATTTTTCGGCAAGACGGATCCCGGCGCGGTGGTGGTGGATGAAGTGGTCGGCCAGATGGTCACCTTCCTGCTGCTTCCCCACTCGAACTGGAAGTGGCTGCTGGCCGGGTTTCTACTGTTCCGTGCTTTTGACGTCGTCAAGCCCTTTCCGGCTCGACAAGCTGAGCGAATTCCGCGCGGCTGGGGTATTATGTTAGATGACGTTGTGGCCGGGGCTTACAGCCTGTGCGTGTTGTTTGGGGCGGGATTGGTCATTCGATGAGCTTATGGAGAAAAACCGAAAAGCCTGAGGCGCCTGCGGAGAAGACCGCAGAAAAGGGAGCCAGAAAGCTGAGCCCCTCGGTGGGACCAACGTCGCTGCTCAGCAAGAAGCGCCCGCAAATCACCGACGTCAATCCCCACGCGGCAATTCCCGGTGGAGAAATTGTGGTGCGTGGCACGGGCCTGGCGGAGAACGGCCGCCACGCCCTGGTGCGATTTGGCGACCAGCCCGGCGGCTTGCTATTAAGCTCACCCGATCGTCTGATCGTTCGCGTCCCCGACGACGTCTTCAGCAAAAACTTCACCGTTGAGACGCCCGCCGGATCGAGCGGACCGACCTCCGTGGTAGTGGGCAGAACGATCGCTGAAAACTTGCATCCCGTCGCCAATCCCGCCCTCGATTCGCAGGGCAACATCTTCTCCACTTTCAGCGGGACGCGCGGGCAGAAGGTGGCGACTTCTGTATTCAAAGTCGACACAAGCCGGGTCATGCATCCCTTCCTGAGCGAAGTCATGAACGCCACGGGAATCGCCTTCGACCACGAAGGAAGTCTTTATGTCTCGAGCCGCATGGAAGGGTCGATCTACAAGGTGGCGCCCCACGGAGAACGCTCCACCTACGCTCAGGGAATGGGCGTGGCGACGGGAATCGCTTTCGACGCTCATGCCAATCTCTACGTGGGCGACCGCACGGGGACAATCTTCAAGATCGCCCCGGACCGCCAGATCTTTGTTTTTGCCACCATCGAGCCGAGCGTGGCGGCTTACCACCTGGCTTTTGGTCCCGACGGCGATCTGTTTGTCACCGGGCCGACAACTTCCAGCTTTGACCACGTGCTGCGCGTTTCTCCTGCGGGCAACGTGACATCTTTTTATCGCGGCCTGGGACGACCTCAGGGCCTGGCTTTCGACGTGAACGGCAATCTCTACGTGGCGGCTTCGCTGGCAGGCCGGCAGGGCGTGGTGCGCTTGACCCCGGACGCCAAGGCGGAGCTGGTTGTGTCCGGATATGACCTGGTCGGCCTCGCTTTCGGCCGAGCGGGATCCATGATTCTCGCCACCAACGGCACCTTGGTCGATCTTCCTCTGGGCGTCGAGGGGTTGCCGCTGGGGAAGTAGATCACAGTTCGAGAGCAGTTAACCCTGCGCGCGGGAATTCGGCTGGACCGCCCGACTCGATTGCCGGCGGATTGTTCAACCATGAATGCCGAAATCATTGCCGTCGGGTCTGAACTTCTCACGCCGCAATACACCGACACGAATTCCCTTTTCCTCACTGGAAAACTCAATCAATTGGGAATCCTGGTGCGATTCAAATCCATCGTGGGAGATTCGCGGGACGATCTTTCCTTGATGCTGCGCACGGCTTTGTCGCGCTCGCAGCTCATCATTCTCACCGGCGGACTCGGCCCCACCGACGACGACTTGACGCGCGACGTTGTGGCGGAATTGCTGGAACGCCGGCTGCAGGAAGTCCCGGAAGTGCGCAAGAACATCGAGGAACGCTACTCGCGCCTGGGCCGCGCCATGCCCGAGAACAATCTGCGGCAGGCCCAGGTGCCCGAGGGCGCCGAATGGCTGGAGAACCGCAACGGCACGGCGCCGGGAATCTGGATTAAGGAAAAGGACGCGATTCTGGTGTTGCTGCCCGGCCCGCCGCGCGAGCTCGAACCGTTGTTTGACACTGCCTGCGTTCCCCGGCTTGCGCGTATGGTTTCCGGCGCTCCCCTCCGCACGCGCGTTTACAAAGTTGTGGGTTTGCCGGAATCCGAGGTGGACTCGCTCATCGCGCCCCTTTACCGGCCCTACGCCAATCCCGCCACCACGATTCTCGCGGCCTCCGGAACTATTGAAGTCCACTTGCGCGCCCGCGCGGCTACCGAAGCGGAAGCCGAAGCCCTGCTGGCCGAGCTCGGTGACAAAATCGAGTTGACCCTCGGCGACCATGTTTATTCCACCAAAGGTGAAAGCCTCGAAGAAGTCGTGGGAATGTATCTGGTGATGCGGCAAAAAACCGTGGCGGTGGCGGAAAGCTGCACGGGTGGCCTGCTGGCCGAACGCCTGACTCGCGTTCCCGGAAGCTCCAGCTATTTTCTCGGCGGCGCGGTTTGCTACACCAACGAAATGAAGAGGCGATGGGCCGGCGTTCCGGCGGAGCTGATCGAGACGCACGGCGCCGTCTCCAAACCCGTCGCTCAGGTGCTGGCGGAAGGTGTGCGAGTCCGCGCCGGCGCTTCCATCGGGGTGGGGATCACGGGAATTGCCGGTCCTACCGGCGGAACCGACGCGAAACCCGTGGGATTGGTGTTCATCGCACTCGCCGATGAGCGCGGAACACAGGTCCGCGAGTTTCACTTTCCCGGCACCCGCGACCGCATCCGCCTGTGGGCCTCGCAAATGGCGCTGGAAATGGTTCGGCGAAGGATTCGGGATTAAACAATCAGAAATCTGGCATCCGCATTCGAAGTTTCCAAGACCATCCCCGTCCACCATGCGCACCTTCATTGCCATTGATCTTCCTGATCCGGTTCGTGCCGCGTTGGCGAAGGCGCAGGAATCATTCCGCGGCCTTTGCTCCGATGCGCGCTGGACGCGGCCTGAGGGCATTCACCTTACCCTCAAGTTCCTGGGCGAAATCTCCGGCGCGCAGGTTGCCCAGGTGAGCGAGGTACTGTTGAAAGCAGGCTCCTTTGCGCCGTTTTCCGTGGAAATCGCCGGCTTCGGATTTTTTCCCAGTGCCAAACGCCCTCGGGTTTTCTGGACCGGCGTGGCTGCGTCTCACGCCCTTACTGAACTTGCCGCGAGTATTGAAACGCAAATGGAAAAGCTCGGTTTTGCGCGCGAAGAACGCGGCTTCTCCCCTCATCTCACTCTGGCGAGATTCAAGGACCCACGGCCACAGCCAGAACTTTCATCGGCAGTCGCGGCAGCCGCTGCATCATTATTCGGCAAGTTTGAAGTCTCGGAATTTTTCCTTTTTGAAAGTAAACTATCAGCGCACGGCGCGCAGTACGGAAAAGTGATGAGTTTCCAGCTTGCGAAGATTATGAATCGTGGCTAGTGTCTTTCGGTTAGGGTTTGTCCACGGACCACTGTCCAATAGTAACCCCTCACCCGATCACCCCTTCTCCCCTCTTCCCTCTCCCCAGGGGAGAGGGAAGAGGGGAGAAGGGGTGATCGGGTGAGGGGTCTCTCAAATATCGCCCGCGATTTGCGAATTGCCGGAACTGTCAAACTCCGGCTGTCTCCCCGGTAGAGCCGGGGGATTACCCAACGGATGAACTGACGACTGCCGACTTGTCTCTTATGATTGCCGCCACCACACCGATCCTCGCCTACCTGCTCGGGTCAATTCCCTTCGGGTTTCTCATTGTCCGATGGCAGAAGGGAGTGGACGTTCGCACCACAGGAAGCGGCTCCATCGGAGCCACCAACGTCATGCGCAACCTCGGCATTGTGGGCTTTATCGCCACTTTCATTCTCGATTTGGGAAAAGGTATCTTCGCGGTGCTGCTTGCCTCCCGCCTGACATCAACGAGCCCGAATTGGATTTCGCTGACCGGCGACCCGCGCTGGATTGCTGCCGCATCCGTGTGCGCGATTCTGGGCCACTGCTTCTCCGTCTGGCTAAAATTTCGTGGCGGCAAAGGAGTGGCCACGGGCGTGGGAGTGTTTATTGCCCTCGCGCCGCTACAGGTTCTGCTGGTGTTGGTAATTTTCGCCGTCATTGTGGCGGCCACGCGTTACATTTCGCTCGGCTCCCTCATTGCCACGGCGACCTTTCCCCTGCTGGTTTATTTTATGCGCCGGCCGCCCCTCCCCATCGTGCTGGGGGCCGCCGGTAGCGCGCTGCTCATCATCACGATGCATCACGGGAATATCGGAAGGCTTCTGAAAGGGACGGAAAACAAAGTTGGGAAAAAGAAAACAAGTCAATAGTCATTTGCCCTTAACTCAGGACAGATTTTGATGAAGATCACGACAATCGGCGCGGGCAACTGGGGTACGGCGCTTGCGGCGACGCTGGCGCAGTTGGGCCACACCGTCACACTTTGGGCCTATGAGTCTGAAGTGGTGGAGAGCATTCGCGCGCGCCACGAAAACGAACTTTTTGTGCCTGGCATCAAGCTTCCGGCGAATCTCTCCGCCACCGGAGAGCTGCGCGAGGCGCTCGCAAGGGCTGAAATCGTACTCATGGTCATGCCTTCGCACGTGTGTGCGGCGCTGTGCCGGCAAATGCTGCCCCACCTTCGCCCCGAAATGATTTTTGTCAGCGCCACGAAGGGCCTGGACACCGACCGCTTGATGCGCATGAGCGAAGTCATCCGCAGCGAAGTGGGCAAATCGTTCGTTCCCCGGTTGTGCGCGCTTTCCGGCCCGAGCTTTGCCCGCGAAGTTTTGCGCGGCGAACCCACCGCCGTGGTCGTGGCCTCGGACGATCTTGCCGTCGCGCAGCAGGTGCAGCGCGAATTTGCTTCGCCGGCTCTGCGTCTCTACACCTCGAGCGATGTGGTGGGTGTGGAATTGGGCGGCGCGGTGAAAAACGTCATTGCCGTTGCCGCCGGAGTCGTTGAAGGCCTCGGGCTCGGGCACAATCCCACGGCGGCGCTCATCACGCGCGGACTCGCGGAAATGACCCGGCTCGCCTGCGCGTGTGGAGGCAAGCGTGAAACCCTGGCGGGCCTCGCCGGAATGGGCGACCTGGTTCTGACCTGCACCGGCGACCTCAGCCGCAATCGCACCGTAGGTGTAGAACTCGGCAAGGGCCGAAAGCTTGCGGAAATTGTCGACTCCATGCGCATGGTCGCCGAGGGGGTGAAGACCACCGCCGCCACCGTCGCCCTGGCCAGGAAAATGCAGGTGGAAATGCCCATCACCCGGCAGGTTCACAGAATTCTGGAGGGGGAAGTTTCGCCCCGTGAAGCCATTCGCGAATTGATGGAGAGATCGCTGAAGGCGGAATAGGTTTTCGCCGGCCGGCTGCGCCGCGTCTACCAATCGGGATACTTGGCGCGGACTTTCTGGTAACACGGCGAGGTGCTCCCCCGCGCCTTGTGGTAATTCAGTACCCGCCGCTCACTTGCGCTGGGCCATTCCTGCCCCGGGGCAACTCGCTGCGGAAACGCCGCCTCCACCTCACTCAGGTTCAAGATGCGTTCGCGCGCGAGCATAATGCGCACGCCTTGGGGCGCTACCTTCACATTGATGTGGTTTTTCAAGCGGCAGGCGGATGCCGCTTCCGCCACGAAGGACTTTTCCTGCCCGCGGAAGTTGCGGTAGCGAATGGCAAATGATCCCGCGGGAACCGGGCCACTGACGGCATCCGTCTCGGCCCGCTGACTCAGGGTGATTGAGGCCGTCGGCGCACCCGCATCACTCTTTCCCATGGTTTTGCTGAAGTAAGCGCAGGTGGGATTGGGGCAGCAGATGGCGCCGTTGATTTCCTTCGCTCCACTCGTTCCGCAGCGCGGGCACGTGATCTTTCCCGTGACCCAATCGAGAAATGACATATTCGCTCTTCCTCCGCAAGGGGGGCGGCAGTGATGGATCGCTCTTCGCTTCTGCCGCCGAGCCCTCCGGGGGACGGTTGGAGAAAACGAAGCGACGATTTATCGCCGCTTCTTC
>JASHTO010000718.1 GCA_030040515.1 Terriglobia bacterium | reverse complement strand
CCGAGCGACGGGCGGCCGGGCAAAGATGAACTCACCCGGCAGCTCCTCGGCGTGCTCGGCGATCAAGATGGCGGAAAGATCGTCGGCCGGCACCAGCACAGCGCGACGGGAGAGATCCCGGGCAATCATCTTCATTCCTTCGAGAAACCAATTTCCGTCCCGGCGATTTGCTCTCCATAGAAATTTCCCGCGAAGGTATCGAGAGGCGCCCGAGGGTATGGTGCGGTTTCTTTGCACGGCATAGACGGGAACCCCCATTCTGCCCAGGCTTCTGATAACTCCCAGGCTGCCCTGATGAAACGGATACTCACCGAAATTCAAAACCAGCGCGGCAACGGAAGTGTCAATCCTGGCGGGGGCGTCCGCCCGCTTTTCCGGCAAGGTCGAACGCCCGGTTCGCGCCTGTTGGGGCAAGGGGCTTTCTTGCCTCTGTGCCCACCCCACGCGAACGGTCGCCCCGCTGTCCCTCCTCAAGGATCGAGCGATGCTCGGGGCCGCGAATTCTGCCCCATACACAAACCGCATGGAAGGCCCAAAACGATGTGCAGATGCCAGCCCTGTGAAGTAGAGCCCTCTTACCGACGACTCAAAATCCCGGGAAAGCGCGGGAAGGGCGCCCTCCCGCCGCAGAGAGAGGGACAAGCCACCGGAGAGGAACGGAATTAAATCGACATCCACCTTGAATCCTGTGGCCGCGATGACGTGGTCCACGGAAATCTGGAAGGACTCGCCCGTCAAGCCCGCCACAGTCAATCTCACCCTCCCGCCTTCCTCGCGGGCCGTCATCACCTTGTGTCCGCACAGAACAGGAAAGCGGCCGAGCACGCGGTCGCGAAGCCACCATGCGCCGGCGGGGCCGAGGGCGTGCTTCACGATTTTGATTCGCGTCGGTAATGGAAGATGCCGGAACATGTGCTGCATATGGGAATAAAACCATGCCTTCCATCCCTCACCCAGCGCGGTTTGTAATTTCCATGGGCTGCCCGGAGCATTCCCAGGAGGATGGGGGTTCCACTCCACGATTGGAGCGCGCACCAGCACCTGGACACTTGCTCCCTGCTCGTTCAGCAAAGCCGCCGTCTCAAGCGCCGCCTGTCCACCGCCAATGACCATGACCTTTTTGCCTCGAAACTTGGTGAGATCACAGTGATGGCTGCTGTGGGTCACAAGTTCGCGAGGAAGATTGGCGAATTGGTGTGGCAGGTGGGCAAAATAGGTGGTTCCTACAGCCAGCACCACGCTTCGCGCCACAACACTTTCTCCCCTATCAAGCTGGAGCTCAAATCGGCCGGGCTTTCCCGCCAAATCCAATACCGCGCATTCCTCCACATCGGGAACCAATTGCTGTTGGAACGAGAGCCCGTAATCGACAAAGGTCTGAAGCGGGATGGGCCTTCCATGGTCGCCGTAAGGCAGACCGCGATCGGTGCAATAGCGTCCGAGCGTCAACTGGTGTTCCGGATCGCAGAGATTTGAGCCCCTGCCGTCGGATTTCAGCATCATCCCCGCGGGCATGGCGCTTCGCCAATTGTGCATGGGAACACCGAACACGCGGAACCCCACACCGAGATGGCGCAAATGCGCGGCCACGGAGAGCCCATACGGACCCGCCCCAACAATCGCAACTTGAATGTCAGACATCATTGCACCGCCGGAACATCTTTCGCGTTCTGAAGATGATATGGGAACTAAACATCAGGTGATTTTCGGCCACCCCTTGCCGTTCAGGGGTGGTGTTCTGATTTCGGGAATAACTCATCCCTTCACGATCTTGCTTGCGCCGCTGGCCCCGGCAGGGGCGCGAATAGCCGCAGGTGTGAATCTGCGGATTCCGGTGATGAAGAACCATCCAACCCCGAAGGGGTTGACTGGCAAAGTCGGCCCCTTCAGGGCGGCCCGCGCCTTTTGCCATGGCTTCCGCAGGTTCCGGCTATTCACGGTCTCCCGCTTTGCGGGAGCTGTTCTCTGCCGCCAGTGTGCCAGTCTGGATGAGCCCAGTAAATCATTCCCCTAATTTCTTATGGAAGTGTGGGGAGGAATTTCCAACTTCCCCGTTCGTCCTGGAGATGGGATGCTCGAAAGTTCGAGAAAGGGTGACCGTGTTTCCCGGCGGCCGGCGCGGCGATTCGCCAAATCCTTCATGAACTTTCTGACCTGAAAGCCGGCGCGGCGAAGCTCCGCCGTGCGCACCTCAACCCGCGTGAAGTCGGCGGCTGAAACATTTTTTTCGTGGAGAAGCAATTCGGTGGCGCACACAGCGGGCTCAGAGTGGAACAGGTTTTGAATCGCGCCATTCGTCAGGAGATTGCACGCGGACACCAGGCTCATTCCCTGATGATGAGCCATCCAACAACGGACAACCTTGTATTCGTGGCGAGGGTTTTCCAGGGAATTCAAGTAGTCCACCGAATCGTAAAAACCCAAATGTCCCAAACACCCCATTTTGCTTAATCGTTGAAGGTTACGAACCGCCTCCTGAGGATCAACGGCAAGCCCCAGGAAAGAGGCATACGGGGAGACCACGACAGCCTCCGAAGGAGTGGGATCCAGGCCCAATGCCGGCACGCCAAAAGCCCGGTATTGGTAATTTCCCTCTCCATCCTGTTTGCTGTAAGCCGCCTCAGAGACTCCCCAGGGCAGCGATTTATCTTCCGCCCAATCCCTTTGGCACTGCACGGCGACCCGCGCGCTCTCACCCAGAATTGTCCTGGCATATTGGTTGAACCATAATGTGGGCATCAGATATTCGAACATGGTGCCCGACCAGGAAAGCAGGAAACCCTCACCATCCCAAATGCCCTGCTTTCTCCCCAGTTGAAACCAGGTTTCCTCCGGGATGTCGTTCTTGGCGATTGCCGCAAAGACTGCGGAACGCGATTCCGAAGCCAACAGGTCGTAACATACTTCTTGAAGTTGCTGCCGCGCAACGCTGTACCCCACGGACAGAAGTTTGCGGGATGAATTGTAGAGAAACCGGAAATCCATTTCCCGCGCCAGCTCATCGACGTCATTTGCCATTTGTGCCAGCTTCATCCGCATCTTTTCAGCTTCGACATCGGCTCGGATGAGCCGTTCCCGCAAGGTAGTTGCAGCGAGGCGAAGAATCGGATCAACCGATGTGTCCCGCGAAAGCTTGCCGGCGATTGCTTCCACCTCCGGGGCGAGGGCGGCGGCTGAACGGAGGGTCGGCTCAAGAGCCATCTTTGACCTTGCGAGCGACCCTTGGATCCCCGGATACCGGTTTTGAGGCAGAAACCAGGGTGTGAAATGGGTCACCATATTTCGGATGGCAGTAATCCTGTGCAGTGTTTCGAAAAGCCACCAACGAATCTCTCGGCTTTGGCCGGACTTTTCATCAAGCCACTCCGCGATTTCGTGCAAGTCCTGCTCAAGTCCGGGAAGTGCGCCCAACCAGGAATGTCCATAATCGGGCAATAGCTCGATCCGTGCGTTGGTTCTGCGGAGGAGCGTTGCCACAGAAGTGTCCGAGGTCTGCCGGGCGAGTTCTTCCAGAAGATTAAAGTGATCGCGCAGGCCTTGCCAGATCGAGTTCCTGAGCAACGGCGCCTCGGCTGCCTTCAGGCATCCCTGCTTAAAAGCCCACAGGCTGCATACCAGGTTCCCGCTATCCACGCTCGAAACAAACCTGGGCTCCAGGGGGTCCAGGGTTTGCGTGTCATACCAATTCAAGAGGTGGCCGCGAAATTTCTGAAAACGTTTTACCGTCGACAGAGTTTTTTCCGCATGGGCGACGAATTCAGGCAGGGTCAGATATCCCAGCTCGTAGGCAGCAAGCTGCGAATTCATGAGCAGTCCGAGATTGGTCGGTGAAATGCGGTGAGCGGTCCTCTCGGGAGCCTCCTGGATATTGTCTGGAACGAGACCCCGAGGGGATTGATCGAGAGATTGTCTGAAATACCTCCAGGTGCAAAGAGCGGCGCTGCGCAGGAACCTTTCTTCGCGGTCAGTGATCTTGCTTTTTCCCCCGGGCAAGGGCCGGTTCAGCCAGCGGGCCAGGGGGCCTGCGCTCGCCCAGAGCAACAACAGGGGCGCGGCCACGCCCCATGCCGCGGGACGAATGATGAGTAAAATAACCGCCAGGGCCAGTGATAACCAGGGAGTCCACGCCAAATAGAGGTCGAGGGACGTTTTGCCCGCGTCATGTTCGGCCTGCGCCGCGGTTTCCCATTCCAATAATTTGTTGCGAGTGATGGTGACGCGGACAAGGGTTCGGATAATCGCGTCGATTGCGGTGAGCGTTTGATGGCTGAGAAAGGCCAATACGAAAAAGAGGTCGATCTGGCCGGCGACAAATGATTCTGCCATTCCCCTCAGTTTCTGCCAGCTCGGCGATCCTGGTAATCCCTTCAACAGATTGATGACCAGTTGAAAATATACGGGAATGAGCATCAGGACCAGAACAACCAGGGTCCAACGGCGGGGGCTGCCGGGCAATGAAAGCCAGCCGGCCAGGAAGAGAACGAATGTGGCGATTTCCACAAGACTGCGCCGAAGATTGTCGAGAATCTTCCAACGGGAAAGCGGCGAAAGAGGATTGGGCACCCGTTTCCCAAGAGCGTCGGGCACCCATGAGAATAGCCAGTGCATAATCTGCCAGTCCCCGCGCACCCATCGGTGTTTGCGTCTGCTGTACGCGCTGAAGTGCGTAGGATAATCATCGATCAGCTCAATATCCGAAGCTAGGCCCGCGCGGAGGTAGGCACCCTCAAGCAGGTCGTGGCTGAGAATAGCATTGCAAGGAAGCCTTTTCCCCAGAACCTGGCGGAAAACATCCACTTCGTAAATCCCCTTACCGGTAAAGGATCCTTCGCCAAAAAGATCCTGGTACACGTTCGAAGTTGCACGGGTGTAAAGATCCAAGCCGGTTTGTCCGGAGTAGATATTGGCGAGTAACGAGCGGCTTGCCGATCGAACGCTGATTCCAACGCGGGGCTGGATGATTCCGTAACCCCTCACCACGGTGTTCGTCCTGGCGTTCACCACCGCGCGATTCAAGGGGTGAGCGATGGTGGCAATGAGCTTACGGGCCGCACCACGCGGGAGTTGAGTGTCTGAATCCAGCGTAATGACATATTTAATTCTCGGAAGAACGGCCAGGTTGCCGATCCTGACTGGGAATCTATTCATCTGTCCACGCAACAAATCATTAAATTCCAGAAGCTTCCCCCGCTTACGCTCCCAGCCCATCCACGACCCTTCACGAGGATTGAAGGTGCGAGAACGGTGGAAGAGGAAAAAGACAGACCGGCCCGAGTGGGCATATTTGCGATTGAGTTCCTCGATGAGTTTCGAACAAAGTGAAACCAGGTCGTCCCTGCGGTCCGAGGATTGCCGGGAATCCGGAGCGTCGGTAAGCAAAGCAAAGAAAATGTTGGGATCGCTATTGGCCAGGTAACGGATTTCGAGATCCTTCACCAGGCGGTGGACATAGCTGTTATTCAGCAGAAGCGTGGGCACTACGACCATCGTCGAGTATTCAAGGGGAACATCTCCGGAGAAATTCAACTTGGGAAGCACTCGGGGCGGGAGAAACGAAGCCACCCATTGATTCATCACTCCCCAAGCCGCCTCGGTGGCAGGGAGGAAGAGGAGAACGACCGCCACGATCACCGATACCGGCGACCGGGCTCCGATCAGCAGAAAGGCGATAATGGCGAAAGTCAAAAGTTCGATCCCGACGAAATAATAGGGCTCCGGGCAGGCGAGGATGGCCGTGCGGATGCGCTCGGCGATCTGGGGGCGATAGTGGATCTGTCGTTCCAGCCGCTCACGGCCACTGTCGATCAGGTAAAACCCCACGTGAGTTCGACGATCAATGGTGTGCCCATTGGAGCCCTTGTTCTTCTGATTGGACTGCGCCAGCAGCACAGCCCATCGTGCGATCTCAGCTTCCGAGCATCGGGAATACTTTCCCAAATGCTGAATTTCCCTGAGGTAGAGTTCGCGGCTTTCGGCATCCATCTGCGGATAGGTCGTGGAGGGGTCTTCGCGCAAAATTTGTTCCACCTTGCAGACTTTCTCCTGAACTTCCCGCCATAGAGTGCAATCTACGGCATGGAGAGCGGCGATGAGGGCAGCAATTCGCAGGCAGGATTTTTCATCTAGACCCGCCTGCCCAGCTGGCCTGTCGCCGCCCATCGACATTGGGCTCACGACTCGCCCAATTTCCTGCAACAAGGCAAGCTGAAACAACGACTTTAACATCCAGAATTCGCAAAGCATCAGCGAATGGGTTTCTTCGATGGCGGTTAGAAACGCAACCAGCCCTGCTTCTATGAACCTGAATTCAGCGGCGCGCAGGAACGCGGCCACCAGAGAAAATGCGCGCGGAATAACGCCACTCTTGCCGCTCTTGACCCCGGGAAGGTTTTGCATCGCCCCCAGAGCCCCACGCGTGTCGGCCAGGGCAGACTCGATAAACCCGCGGTGGCGGCGAAGATCAGGGGTTGGGGAATTTGCGCCGCTCATTTGCGCTGCGCCCTGGTTTGTGGTGAAGAGAAAAGGTCGAAGGGATTTTGATGTCTCGGACCAGATCTTCTCCAACTGCCCTTTGCGATCCCTTGGACCTGTTTTTTTCCAGCTTCGCACTTCCATTCTTGCCAGGTCCC
>JASHTO010000717.1 GCA_030040515.1 Terriglobia bacterium | reverse complement strand
GTTGGCTCGATAAATCCGCTCGCGCACGCCTTCGTAGGACAGCAGGAAAAAAGTATTGTTGGGATTGGTGATGAGATGGGGCACCAGAAGTGGTCCGGCAACGTTGAAACCGAACTGATTGCGGCGAAGCGGGGAAACACTCTCGCCATTTTGCTTCACGTCGTGCGGGACGGCATCCAGGATGTCATTACGGAAATTTTCGTACATACGCCCGTGCCAGCGCATCTTGGAGGTATGATGCTCCTGGGTGGCGGGAGGGCTTTCCGGGCGGATGCCCAGCTCCTGCGTCAGCGTTTTGAATTCGTCGGCAGCTTGTGAAAGGGCGCTGGGGGGCTTGGGAGGATTTGTGCCGCCGACATTGGCGCACACATTCCCCCCAAAGACGACCATCGCGAGCGCAATTCCCAAAACGACGCCAAAAGCAGTCTTCATCCCGAAAAGTCCGCAAAAATTCACTATATACTGCACCGGATATCCCCGCAACCCCGGGAGAATCAGCAGCCGGACAATAAGCCATGGAACAAGGCGAGGAGCCCGTTCGCATCCCCATTACCGACGTATTTGACCTGCACACCGTGCAGCCGAAGGAAGTTGCCGGAGTAGTGGAAACCTATTTGGAAGAAGCAAATCGCTTGGGCTTGAAGAGGCTGCGCATCATCCACGGCCGCGGAATCGGTGTGCAAAGGGAGATTGTGCGCGCAGTGCTCGCCCGCACGCCGATTGTACTGGCGTTCGACGATGCGCCGCCCGAGGCCGGCGGCTGGGGCGCAACGGTGGTCAGGCTGCGATAATCTGCCAATTGGGCCGGTTTATGGGCACTCGAGCGCGGTGAGCCTCCCGCTTAGCGATTCATTCTCCCGAACATGGTCTTGAGGGATTCGGGATTCGTGGCAGCAACCAGATTCCTGGCATCGCCAATTGCCACTTCCTCGTCTCCACTTTCCAGCGCTTTGAGGGTTTCCGCAATAAAGGTATCGAGAGGCATCGGCTGCGGACCGCCGGAGCCTGTGATTTTTCGCGGACCGCCCAGCTCCGTGGCAACGTAGGGAGGAATCAACTCCGTCACTTTCACCCCCGAGTCTTTTAACTGGTGGCGCAAGGAAAGAGTGAAGGAATGCACAGCGGCTTTGGTGGCGCAATAAACCGGAAATCGCGCCATGGGGACAAATGCCAGACCTGAGGAAACATTGAGCAGCACGGCGTTCGGCCGTTGAACGAGATGCGGAAGAAATTCGGCGGCTACACGAATCACTCCCAGAAGATTGGTGTCGATCTCGTCTTGCAAGCCCTGCTCGTCAAGGGGGGCCCCGGGGGCAAGCTGCAACCGCCGCTGCACGCCGGCATTGTTGATCAACCAGTTCAGTGAAGGAAATTCCGCGACCGCTTTGCTCGCGACGGCGCGAATGGCCTCAGGGTCGCGCACATCGAGGGCGAAGTGGCGCATGCCGGGATTCGCCGCGCAAATCTCCCGCAGGCGATCTTCACGCCGGCCAGAAATGATGACCTGATTCCCCAGCTTGCTGAGCGCCTCCGCCAAACCTCTGCCGATTCCCGATGTCCCGCCGGTAATTAAAATGGTGTTTGAATGCATTTGCATTTGTTGATCTCCTGGGAAAATGACCCAAAACCTTCCTGAGACCAAAGAATATAACCTCTAGCACTTGCCCGGCGTCAGAATTTGATAAGCTGCTTCGCCGGACGCACTGGACGAATCTCCGCGAGTGATAAACAATATGACTGGATAGCCTGCAAGGAAGGCGGGAGAACGCCCGGTGCTGAACGGGAAAAAAGTCTTTGTGGTCATGCCTGCGTACAACGCCGCCCGAACCTTGCGGCAGACTTGCGAAGAGTTGCCCCGTGATGTCGTGGACGAGGTCCTGGTGGTTGACGACTTCAGCTCCGACTCCACCGTGCAGTTGGCGCGGGAATTGCATCTCACCACTTTCGTTCATCATCACAACCTGGGTTACGGTCGAAACCAGAAAACCTGCTATCGGGAAGCCCTGCGCCGGGGCGCTGATATTGTGGTGATGCTGCACGCGGATTATCAATATTCACCGCGCCTAGTTACCGCCATCGCCGGCATGATTGCTTACGGGGAGTACGACCTGGTGCTGGGCTCGCGGATATTGGGCTCTGGCGCCCTCTGCGGAGGGATGCCCCTCTATAAATACGTTTCCAACCGCATTCTGACCTTCTATCAAAATATCCTATTCGACTACAAAATCTCCGAGTACCACACCGGCTATCGGGCTTATTCCCGCGAGGTCCTGACCAACCTGCCGCTCGAGGAAAATTCCGACGGTTTTATTTTCGACGCGGAGGTCCTGGTGCAGGCGCTTTATCGCGGATATCGCCTGGGAGAAATTTCCTGCCCTGCCCGTTATTTTCCCGAGGCGTCGTCGCTAAATTTTTGGCACAGTGCCAGGTACGGACTGCAGGTGTCGGTTCTCTCCCTGGAATTCTGGCTTCAGAAGAAAGGGCTTGGACATTTCCGCGTGCTGAGCCCACAGGGACGGAGGCTGGCCGAAGACTATTATACGGAAGTCACCGACGCCCCCCGCCAGTGAGCAATCCCTGAAGCCCGTCAAGTGGAGTTCGAACTGCTCCTCTATTCTCAATTGGGCGAGGCTATTGCCGGGGAATCCATCGTCCGGTGGTTAGGCAATCTCATTTTTGTGCAACTCTCTTGGTGGGAGCAGGCATCATATCGCAGTCTCCGCTCAATGTGATATATTTAAAATTCTCCGCGGGCCGATTTCTTGCTATCATAAAAGTCCTGCAAGTTTACCGGCAGTCTGGACTCATCCTGAAAGGGTGCGACGGACAATTTGCGACACGGCAGAAAATATCGGCATAAAGCCTGGGTCCGCGCCCTAATCGTGGGTATCTTGCTCACGGGGGAGGTGCATCTTTTCTGTGCCGAGATATTACACCACCACACGGAAGTCGCAAGGGTCTGCCAGATTGATCACCACGGCGGAACCTACTGGCACCTTGCCCAGGATCTGAGTCCTCTTTGCCCTCTATGCCAGATCGCGCGCAGCGGCTCAGTGCGCCCCGCAGTGCCATCATCCGTACAAGAACCGCAAGGGGAATCTTCCTATCAGCCCCTGGCTCGACAAGTTTTCTATTCAACCACCCTGGCGCAGTCCCTCCTCGCTCGCGCCCCTCCCCTCTCCTGAATTTTGACTCATCCCAATTTGTCGCAACAAAATTCATGAGCCTCAAGGAGGAAATTTCATGTTTTGCAGGCGCGTATCATTCTATATTGTGGTTTTTTCTCTTGTCTTCGCCGTATGTCCAGTTCTTGTTTCGGGGCAGAATCTGGGCAGCGCAGGCTCCGTAACGGGAACAGTTAAAGATCCTTCCGGTGCGGTAATCCCCGGGGCGACGGTGAACATCCTCAATCCGGTAAGCGGCTTTGCACGAACTGCCTCCACCGACGCCAATGGCAACTTCACGATTACCAACATTCCTTACAACCCCTATCACTTGACCGTCAGCGAAGCGGGATTTGCACCGTTCCACGACGACGTAACCTTGTCCTCCTCCGTGCCTGTCAATCTCAATGTCACTCTGCAGCTGGCCGGCGCCAGGACCACCGTGACGGTCTCGACGGAATCTTCGGACCTCATTGAAGTCAACCCGACAACCCACACGGATGTGGACAGGGCGCTCTTCGATAAGCTCCCGCTGGAAAGTCAGTCTTCATCCCTCAGTTCGCTGGTCACATTGAGTTCACCGGGAGTTGCTGCGGACTCGAACGGCCTGTTCCATGGTCTGGGGGACCACGCTTCCAACTCCTTCTCGATCGACGGGCAGCCCATCACGGACCAGCAGAGCAAGGTCTTTTCGAATCAGCTTCCCGCCGACGCCGTGCAATCGCTCGAGGTCATTGAGGGAGCCCCACCTGCTGAGTATGGCGGCAAGACCAGCCTGGTGATCATCGCTACAACGCGCTCCGGCCTCGGGGAAACCACACCACACGGCGGGGTGACGGCTTCATACGGAACCTACGGAACCTCCAACATTGACTTTAATTTGGGCTACGGCGGGCAGCGCTGGGGCAACTTCATTGCCGGAAACGGCATGAATACGTCAAGGTTTCTGGATGGCCCTGAATTCGACGTCATGCACGACAAAGGCAATGAGGAAAACATCTTTGACCGCTTCGACGTCAAGCCCTCCGCAAAAGATACGGTCAATCTGAATTTTCAATTCACGCGCTCCTGGTTCCAAACTCCCAATTCCTACGACGCCCAGGATGCGACGGCTTGGACCGGTTTGGTGGTGGCAAATGGTGGCCTTGGTCCCAACGGTCTGCCGGTGGGTCCCAGCGACCAGCGCTCGCAGATCAAGACCATTGACATCGCCCCCGCCTGGACGCGTCTGGTCAATAACAGCACGGTGCTCACCTTCGGCGGCTGGGTGCGACGCGACGGGTACAACTACTATCCCAGCAGCGATCCTTTCGCCGACCTCATCCCTGATCTCCAGCTCCAATCCATTGGCCAGGACCGCATCCTCACTAACGCCGGCCTGCGTGGCGATATCAATTATGTGAAGGGCGTCCACAACTTTAAGGCGGGAGTTGACTTCGAGCACACCTTCCTGACCGAGGATGACAGTTTCGGGGTCGTCGATCCCACTGCCAATGCCGTTTGTCTGAATCCCGATGGAACCCCCGATACGAATCCGGCAATCACCAATCCGGCCAATTGCACGGGAACGCTCACAGCCAACCCGGGATTTGTTCCGCTCCTGGGGTGCTACGATTTAACCCGTACGGCATCGCTTCCAGCTTCTGACGGATGCTCCACCCCAACTAGTGGCTTTTACCCCTATGACGTGCATTCCGACATTAAAGAAGTCGCACTCTACGCTCAAGATGCTATTACGTATAAAAACTGGAACTTCAATGCGGGCCTGCGTGGCGATCTTTATCACGGCATATCGATTTTCAGCCAAGCCGAGCCGCGCCTCGGTGTTGCCTATAATGTTAAGAAGACCGGCACGGTGATGAAGATCTCTTACGCTCACACCATGGAAACGCCGTTCAACGAAAACCTGATTTTGGCGAGCAATGGGTGCACGGATCCGGTCATCAGCGACTTGATGGCATCCACCATCAGCCCGTGCGTCAGCACCGTCCCACTGAAGCCCGGAACGCGCAATGAATTCCATGCGGGCATCGAGCAAGCTTTCAGCAAATACCTGGTGGTGGACGGGGAATACATCTGGAAGTATACGGAAAGGGCATTCGACTTCAGTGTTTTGGGCGACTCGCCGATCACCTTCCCGATCGAGTGGGACAAGTCGAAAATTCCCGGCTTCGCTCTGCGCGTCAGCGTGCCCACCATTCACGGCTTCTCGGCCTACAACGTAATGTCGAGTGTAGCGGCCCGGTTCTTCGAGCCTCAGGTGGCTGGAGTGGGCGCGACACCCGCTTCCACGTGCGCGGTGTCGACCGTCGGATGCGAGGTATTCCGCATCGACCACGACGAAAGGTACAACCAGACCACGCATTTTCAATACCAGCCGTTCAAGCGTGGTCCTTGGGTAGGCTTTAATTGGCGGTACGATAGCGGCTTGGTGGCCGGTCCCGTGCCCTGCGCGGGCGGCAACTGCGCCAATGGCCCGGCCGGAACCGATTCCATCGTGGATGCCTCCATCATCACGCCCGACCAGCAGTTCCAGGCGGGGCTGGCGTGCAACGGCGTCTATGCCACTCCGACGGTGGGGATCAGTTCGCCCCTCGGTTACGGCGTGTGCCCGGGGAACGAGTACACATCCAAATATGTTCATATTCCCGCGCCCGGCACTGAGAATGACGACCACAACCCGCCCCGCATTGCTCCCCGCAATCTCTTCGATCTTTCGGTGGGCGAGGACAACCTCTTTAACGGCGACAAGCACAAGTGGAGCCTCCGCCTCACGGCAGTCAACCTTCTGGACAGGGAGGCTCTCTACAATTTCATTTCCACCTTCAGCGGAACTCACTACGTGACGCCCCGAACCCTGACTGTGGAAGTGGGCTTCCACTTCTAAAATTATCGACATTCATTCCGACCCCCGGGGAAGCACAGGTATTTCCCCAGGGGCCGGACCTTTCTCTGGTCTCACTCCGAGGGCAATGGCCTGCCCGAAGAGGAGTGGAGCGGACCAACTCGAGGTCATGTGGGCGCAGGGCACTTCAAAGCTGTCGATTTCTTGACTTTTAATTGTCTAGCGGGTTGTATTCGGCGGATTTTCCCGCCGGCGCTCTTGGTATAAAGGCAAGAAAACCTGGCCGGACGGAAGTGTGCGCGCGTGGTCGGAACCACGCGCCAACCAAGTTCGGTTGCGAGGACACAATATCACTCCACTGGTGGGAGGAAAATTCTCTTCAGCTCAGGAATTCCCAGACCGCGGCGGGCAATTAGTCCTGCGTAGCAGTAGCGGCACTGGCTGCAGGCGCAAGGGTAGCCCCCTGGCCTGCCTTGAGTTTGGCCATCTCGCGCTGAAGTTCGGTGGCCAAGTCCTCAAGAATCCTCAACTGCTCGGTCCGGCGCTGAACCAACGCCTCAAGGCGTGCAACCTGCCGCTGCAATTTATGATTTTCGCGGCGAAGATAAATGAAGCTTCCGCCGGCGATCCCCATCGCGCCTCCGGCACCCTCGCCCTTTGCCAAATCGCCGGGCTTTATGTCGGGCAGTGGCGCCAGCCGCGACTGAGTTTGCTTAATAAGTGCGTCCAGTTCTTTCCGCTCGGCTCCCGGCGGGCAAAGCTGCCGCAGGGCATTGAGCCGCGCGAGGTCAGGATTATTTCTTCCTCTCTCCCAATGCTGGACTGCCCCCTTTGTGGCATTCAATAACCTAGCCAAGCCCTCCTGGCTTACTTCAATCCGCTTTCGGACCCTTCGAACAACTTTCGCTGCCGTCATGGATTCCATTCCTGCCCACCTCCGTTTCAAGATGTTTCGGAAAAACAGCTCAATTGCCGTCGCCCCATGGCTGCGCCCCCAACTCGCTTCGGACAAGCTTATAGAAGGCGTGGCCTACTTACTTCGGGCAATTTCTCGGCTAGAGTGCTGCCAATTATTGGGCTATATCGTCGCCTATCATATCACGGTCTGCGAAACCGCGGTCAAGACAAATCGAGGAGGCAAATATACTTCAGGCGCGCTTCCACGCTGACTGTGAAAGGCAGTAGGAGGGAACCTGATTCGTTTGCGGGTGGGGGGGACTATCCCGAAGCTGAGGGGCTAGGCAGGATGTTGAATGAATAGTTGACGTGGCGACGGCGCAGGGCATCGATTCATTACCAGGCCGGCGTTATTGCACTCCGGTCGAACATAATCATTCAGGAGGTAGTGCCCGGGAGGAAATTCCAGATCTCGGGCAAGATTGGGAATGCTGCCCACGGATGTGTAGCCATGCATGTAGAGCATGGGAGTATAGCCCCAGTCCAGCGTCAGCCACATATCATGATTCCCCCATTTGCCGGATGAGTCCTGGCTCCGCAAGTTAAGGTCAAGTTGAAAAAGCCTTGAGTAAAACCGGCTGATCGAAGCGGTTGACATCCTTAGTCTGGGGTATTGGTGCAGGAGGACTTCCGCCGCCGGCCTTGAGAACAGGATCATCCCCGCTCCCGTTCCCCAATTAATGGAGTAGCCGGAGCGATGTTCAATGACGCGACCCTCAAAACTTCGGACCGTGGCGGCCCCGCAGGTAATACCGTCCGCCGCGGCGAGATCAAAAAGGTTCATCAAGCGCCGGAACCAGCCCTTTTGGAGGACAATGTCATTTTCCATCAGCCCCACGTAATCGTAACCGAAATGCAACAGGCGCTCGAGTCCGAAGCAGATTGACTTGTCGGGCCCGCCCACCACATCGTAATTGACTTCCACCAGGCGCGCGTTATGGAAGCGGAAGTCTTTCGGCAAGGCCCGACCCTCCGGCTCGTCACTACCGTCATTCCAGATTAGATCGTAACCGCCATCCTGATCCATGGCCTTGAGAGTCTGGCGTGTAAAGGGCACCCGGTTCTTGCTGCTCAGCGCGAAACCCACGCGATCCCCTGGTTGGGGCCGCCGACAGGTGGTCCCCGTCTGGGTTTGCAGGTAACGAATCATGTCAATTACTGCGGGAGCTTCGTCAAACATGGTGAATTCCTCTTCTTCCCTCATCGTATGGTGTCGAACCCGTAGAGGACATTGCTTATTTGCTCACCGCGATGTTGGATTGAGGTATTTGGTCCGCCATTTTCGGCGTTGGGGCGGGGATTCTGAGAGGGTGGAAGTTGCTGTCCTTGATTTTCACAAATTGCGCCGGAATCTTGAGCTCGACTTCCTTCGGGACGCCCAGCATGTTGAAGGAAGCCACCTTCCCATAAATATTCCGGGTGACTCCGAAGAAGTTTTGGGGATTGAAGATGGGTGGCGTGTGCCACCACAGATCGTATCCCAAGGCCCACAGCCACTCGATGAGTTCCTGCGAGTGTTCCACGCGATCGTTTTCCAAATAGAGCAGGGGCTTCGACCGCTGAATCACCCCTGCACAGCCTTTCAAAACGCGGAGCTCAGAACCCTCAACGTCGACCTTCAGCAACCCCACTTGTTCCGTTTGCAGCAGGTCGTCCAACTTGAGGCAGGGCACTTGGACGCAGCCATCTGTCGCCATTTTAACGGTGCTAGACAAGGAGATCCCCCCGAAGTTGCCCCGCTTCAGGTAATCGGGTCGGGGGAAGCTGAGCACGCCAGGAACTTCGCCACAGGCAAACGGCAGCGCGGTCACATTCATCAGGCTGTTCAGGGCAAGGTTGGCGCAGAGTTGCTGGAAAATTACCGGCTGCGGTTCGAACGCCACCAGCTTCCTGCCCTTTTCCTGAAGGGCGCGCGCCATGGGGACCGTGTGAATCCCCATATTGGCCCCCACCTCCACGACCAATCCGGGGTATTGGATGAGCGCCATAAGAACTGCGAGCTCCAGCTCATTGCATTCACCATAAGTAACGATGGCCGCGCCCATGTAAACGTCATTGACATTCGCCAACATCCATCCACGGCGGGCCTCCACCAGGCAATAAGGCGATGCAACGTTGAGTTTGTTCATGTTTTCACCTTTGCAAGTTGACAATTGGGTTTTCGGTCTTGGATCTGATCACCATATCTCGTAGTTCCAGTTCGACTCGGGTCAGCACATCCTGCCAGTTCCCCAGCGTGGACTGGCGGAAGAGGCGGGCCGTGGGGTACCACGGGCTGTCATCCCGCTCGAGCAACCAGCGCCAATCGGGAGATTTGTGCAGCAGGATCCAGACGGGCTTGCCCATGGCTCCGGCAAGATGAGCAACCGAGGTGTCAATTGAAATCACCAAGTCCAGATTGGCAACGATTGCCGCCGTGTCGGCAAAGTCCCTCTGTCCACTTTGGAGGTCAATGATCTTCACACGCGACCCCACCCCTTTCAACTCCTGGGCCGGTGGACCCATTTGCAGCGAGTAAAAGGTAGTTCCGGAAAGTTTGGTCAAAGGAGCAAGTTGGTCAAGTTTAATGGAACGCCACAATTCGTAAGGGTGCTTTGGATTTCCTCCCCAAACCACGCCGATACAGAAGGGATTTTCCTGCAATCGCTTCTTCCAGAACTCTACCAGCTCAGGCGCAGGATGCACGTAAGGGATTTTGCCCGGAATGGAATTCAAATCCGTTCCGAACGCCAATGGCAGACTCAGCAGGGGGCAGTGAAAATCGAATTCCGGAGGAGTTTCACCCTCGTAGACAAACCTCCACACTCCCTCGGTCCCGGCAAGCAAGCGGCGCAACCTGGTTTGAATCCCCAACAAAATCCTCCCGCCGCGTGCCGAAACCAGAGGTATGTAGCGAATGCTTTGCAAAGTGTCTCCAATGCCTTGCTCGGCGTGCAGGAAGATTCGCGCGCCATTCAGGGGTTCACCCTTCCATTGGGGCTGGGAGAAATTTCTGCGCGCTTGCCGTGCGCTGTCACGGTGCTCATATTCACTCCAACCCAGCGCAAAGTTACCCTCCGCAAGGTGCAGGAGCCCAATGTGTGAAATGATTTCGTGGGATTGGGGATTCAGGGCGAAGGCTCGTTCGTACGATTCCCGGGCGCCCGCCCGGTCGCCCAACTGGGAAAGGGTTGCACCCAGCCGAAAATGTGTCAGAGACGTGTTGGGGTCAAGTTTAACAGCGCGGCGGTAAGAAGCCTCTGCCGCCGCCAAGTCTCCGCACTTCGCGAAGTAGGTACCCAATGCCAGGGCAACGAGGGGCGAATCGGCTTCCAACGCGGCCGCACGTTGGAGTACTTCAACAGCGCCGGCAAGGTCCTTCATTTCTGTCAGAACCACGGCCAGGGTGCAGTAAGTTTCAACGCGGGCAGGATCCAATTTCAGGGCTTGCTCGCAGAGCCGTTTCGCCTCGTCGAATTGCTCCGATTGGCGCAAGACCTCGGCCAGTTGACAGCAAGCCTCCGCGGAATCGGGTTGAAGGGCGAGCGCCCGCCGGTAGGCAACCGATGCGGCCTTGAGGTCGCCAAATCTTTCCAGGGTATTGGCCAGGTGAGTCTGCGCCACGGCCGATTCCGGCCGCAGGTCGATAAGACGCCGATAATGATGGATAGCCTGTTCGAATTCTCCCAGGCCCAAATAGGATTCCGCCAGACTGTTTAGCGCGTCCGGATCATTCGGGCTCAGTGACAGGGCCCTTTGAATGAATTCGATGGATTCTTGATATTGCCGGGCTTCCTGCGCCAGCAGTCCCAACAAGTGCAACGCTTGCGGACACCTTGGATCGGCTTTCAGACCGCGCTGGTAGCACGCTTTGGCTGGCCCGCGCCGGCCCGCTCGATGGTGCTTGATGCCCTTTTGGAGAAGCTTCCGGACGTGCGGTGACAATAATAAAGGTTGCTCGGGCACCGAATGACCTCGTGGCTGGCGCGGATTCTGAGCCACGGTTGCGACAGGCACGTTGCATGCCAACGTAGCATTAGGATTTGTTTATTGTTCGACAACCTTATAAGCTTTCAATTTAACCACCACTGATCTGGCAGTCTCCGGGCACTAAATCGAGTGGTGGGTGGCAGCGCCGGTCCCTGGTTGGTGGCGAAACTGGAAAAGAATATCGAAGTGGATTAAAGACCTAAGAAAACTCTAACCCCGTGCCCTGGCGCATTATGGTAAGCGCCGGCAACACTAACAACTTTATATGCTCATGGTACGCCGCTTCGTTCCCTGGAGGCAATCGTTGCCAAGAGTTCTTGCAGCTCCCGTCCGACGCAGGTCACTACGTCGCGCCAATTGCCCCGCGTGGACTGACGGAACAAGCGGGCCGTGGGATACCAGGGGCTGTCCCGGCGGTCAAGCAGCCAGCGCCAATCGGCTGAAAGGTGCAGCAATATCCACACCGGCTTGCCCAGCGCTCCGGCGAGATGGGCAACCGCAGTATCAACCGAGATGATTAAATCGAGGTTCGCGACGATCGCCGCCGTAACTGCAAAATCCTTTAGTTCACTTTGCAGGTCGATTAGCTTTGCACGTTCTCCTACCTCCTTCACCTGTCCGGCGAGCGGACCGACCTGCAACGAGTAAAAGACAGAATGCGCGAGATTCGTCAAAGGTGTGAGCTGGTCGAGCGGAATTGAGCGCCAGCGCTCATGCGGAAACGCGGGACTACCCCCCCACACCAGCCCGACGCGCAACGAATTCCCGCGCAAGCGCTGTCGCCATGTCTCCACCAGTGAGGGATCGGGATGAACGTAGGGAATCTTGGCGGGAATTGAATCCAATTCTGTGGCAAACGTCCAGGGAAGGCTCATCAGTGGACAATGCCAGTCAACCTGGGGAATCGTCTCGCCCCGGCGAATTACGTCGTCTGTACCTTCGATTGTTGCTAACAGGTGAAGAAGGCTTTGAGGAACTTCCAACACCACCGATCCACCGCGCGCCGCAACCAGGGGAACGTAACGGACGAACTGAAGCGTGTCTCCCAGACCTTG
>JASHTO010000716.1 GCA_030040515.1 Terriglobia bacterium | reverse complement strand
ACCGCGTAACCCATGCCCTCCATGATGGTCTTGATGTCCGCAAAGTCACGGTTGATGATTCCCGTGATGGTGATGATGTCGGAAATCCCCTGGACGCCCTGGCGCAGGATATCATCGGCAATGCGAAATGCCTCGAAAAAGCTGGTGCCCTTGTCAACAAACTGCATCAGCTTTTCGTTGGGGATGCAAATAACCGTGTCGACGCCCTGGCTCAATTCCGCCAGACCCTGCTCGGCCTGCATCATCCGGCGCTTGCCCTCGAAGGCAAACGGCTTGGTGACCACTCCCACCGTCAGGGCGCCCAATTCGCGCGCCAAGCTCGCAACGATGGGAGCGCCGCCGGTCCCCGTTCCGCCGCCCAGACCGGTAGTGACGAAAACCATGTCCGCACCCTCCAGGGCCTCGATGATTTTTTCCGTATCCTCCAGCGCGGCGCGGCGCCCAACTTCCGGATTTCCACCCGAACCCAGACCCTTGGTCAGCTTCGTGCCCAGTTGAATTTTCAGTGGAGCCCTGGAAACCTGGAGCGCCTGGGCGTCGGTGTTGGCCACCAGAAAGTCCACACCCTTCACGTCGGCAGCAATCATTCGATTGACCGCGTTCCCGCCGCCCCCACCCACGCCAATTACCTTGATTTTGGCGCCGGCGCGCAGGTCATCGGAAAAATCCACCCGGAGGTCGCCCAAACCGGAATCATTCCCCATGACGGCTCCTTTGGTCATTGATTCATCGTGCCATTTTGCCATTTGAAAAAATGACCAAATGGCAAAATGCTTCAATTCATCAGCGGCTTACCTTACTCCACAGTTTCCCAAGCAACCCTGAAGATTCCTTGGCGTCATGCAACAAACGTTGGCGGTAACCGTAAATTGCCAGGCCCACAACCGTCGAATATGCCGGATCGGGAAGGGTCGTTCCCATCAACTCCAGGCCTGTGGGCATGGCGATCCGCACGGGCATTCCCAAAGTGCTCTCACCAAGTGCCAGAAGCCCTCCCACCTTCGCCCCTCCGCCGGTCAGCACCACTCCGCTTCCCAACTGGTTTTCGCAACCCGAGCGGCCGATTTCCGCCCGGATCAGTTCAAGCAGTTCGGTCGAGCGCGGTTCGATAATTTCCGTCAGCATGGCGTAGCTCACCACGCGGGACGGGCGGTCGCCCACGCTCGGAACATCCAAAAGGGTGTCGGCGGGTTTTGAGAGGTCGCGCTCACCCCAGGCCTTCTTCATCTTTTCAGCTTCAGGAATGGGCGTGCGCAGCCCCACGGCGATGTCATTGGTGAAATGCTCGCCGCCTACGGGAATGACCGCGGTGTGCCGAACCACGCCCGCGTGATAAACCACCAGATCGGTTGTGCCGCCGCCGATATCCGCCAGCACCACTCCCAGCTCGCGCTCATCGGCGGTGAGGCAGGCGGCGCCGGAAGCCAGCGGCTCAAAAACCGTGCTCAATACCTCCACACCCGCGTGGTTCACCGCCGTCACCACATTTTGCGAGGCGGAGATGGACGCCGTCACCAGGTGAACATTCACGCCCAGCCGCGCGCCCACCATTCCCACCGGGTCGCGAATGCCGTCTTGGGCATCAAGCAGAAATTTTTGCGGAAGCACTTCCAGGAACTGGCGGTCGGGCGGGAGCGTAATGCCTTGCGCCGTTTGAATCACCCGCTGCCAATCCTCGCGCTCCACCTCGCAGGTGGAAGTGGGAGTTTTTCCCAGGTTGATCGCGCCGCGGGAATTCACACCTTTGATGTGCGCGCCGCCCACGCCCACATAAGCAGAATCGATCGATGCTCCGGCGGCCGCCTCAGCGCTTTCTACGGCTTTCTTCACAGCCAGCGCCGTGAGGTCGAGATTCACAATGACGCCCTTGCGCCAGCCCTTCGATTCCGCCACTCCCAGGCCTGCCACCTCCAGCTTGCCCTGCGAGTTCGGCCTGCACACGAGCGCGCTGGTCTTCACGCTCCCCAAGTCGAGCCCGACAATCAACTGGTTCTTACGAGCCAATCTCTAATTATTCCTTTCCGCGGCCATCATTCGAAGGAGCTGGGTGCTCATGGGACGGCGCAGGCGGGCGGGCGTCCACCACCACTTGATTGCGATAACGCAAATCCACTGAAGCGGGCTGGGCATCCGTTTTCTCGATTTGCGGAAGCAGGTTCAGGAAATTCCGGAATCGCTCGAGAAAGTCCTTTTGGCCAAAATGCACCTCCACGGTCTGCTTTCCGCGAACGAGCAGGGCTCTGAGATCTTCTGCGTCCGCCAGGTAAACTTCTGAAATCGTCCATCCGGCGCGCGGCGCTTCTGCCTCCAGTTGCCTCATGAATTCCGAATAAAGCGTCAGGCGGGCGCGGCGCTCGTCCAGACTGGACAAATTGTCCAAACCATAGAGCACCGGAAAGTCAAAGGTGCCGCCGTCCGGCTTTTCCAGCAGCATCCCCTCATCATCCACCATGCTCACGTGCCCGCCCACATCCGCATAAGCGACCGGGGTTCGTTCATTAATGTGCACCAAAAGTCCGTGAGGCAAAATGCGTGTCACGGAAGCACTGCGCACCCAGGGCAAGGCTTCCACACCCCGCCGGCGGGCCTCCAAAGACATGTGGAAGATGTTGGTCCCTGACTTCGGGTTCCCTGTAAGCGGCATTCCCAGCGCACTCAGCACTTCTTCCCGCGAAACAAAGTGGTTCCCTTCCACCACAATGTCGTCGGGCGAATTTAGCACGAAAATGGGAGAGGTGAGCGCAAATGTCGCCAGGCCATAGCCTGCCAGACCCACAGGAAGCAGCACGCCGACGATAAACAACGCCATGTGCAGGCGCCGCGAAACCCGGCTGCGCCGCACTGCGAGCGATTTCTGCCGTCGCAGATAGGGCGATTCCTCGTCCGACCCAAGATCATCCGGAATGGGCAACGCGTCTTGATCAACCATTTCCATAGTTTTCCACCAATTTGGTCTGCAAGTAATCATCCTCCGGCAAAGCCGGAGGCTTTTGCGGTGGCTGGCCGTCAACTGACGGACTGACCGCCACCGCCAAGGAACCCCTCCCCCGCAGAGCCGGGGGATCACCCAACGGATTTGAGGATACCCGATTAAACCGTAGGATCAAGATTCCGGTGCAAGCCCGGACACGCTCTTATGATTCGGGTCTGCCCCCAATCGCCTTCGCCAGCGCCTCACCAATCTTCCAAACGCTTCCGGCGCCGATGGTGATGATCAGATCTCCGGGCTGCGCATCGCGAACCAGCTCTTCAACAATTTCCTTGTCCGATGGCGCGTAGCGCGCCTGCGAAACTCCCAGCTCGCGCATTCGCTCCACCAGCCGTTCGGAGGTCACGCCGGGAATGGGCTTTTCGCTGGCCGCATAGACATCCAGCACGTACACCCGGTCGCAGCCCGCAAAGCTGCCGGCAAGTTCATTCATCAGAAACTTTGTGCGGGTAAACCGGTGAGGCTGAAAAATGGCGATCACCCGCTTCGGCATCCGAAAGATCGCCGCGTCCAATGTGGCTCGAATTTCCGTGGGGTGGTGGCCGTAGTCATCCACAATGGTGATGCCGTCTATCTCCGCCTTAATTTGAAACCGCCGGTCCGCGCCGCGGAACCGGGCCAGTCCCTGCCGGAGCTGTTCATAGCTGAGGCCCAATTCCACTCCCACCGCGCACGCGGCCACGGCATTCTGAACGTTATGACTGCCGGGAACATTGATTTCGATGCCGCCGTAGAGCTGCGATCCCACCACGAGGTTAAATCCCGAGTTCAGCCCGATTTCGCAGTCGATCGCGCGAACGTCCGCCACGGACTCCATCCCATAAGTCACCACGCGGCGGCGCAGTTGGGGCATCAGTTTTCGAATCAGCGCGCCCCACGGCGGATCGATGCACGCCACCACCGCACCGTAAAACGGTACCTTGTTCATGAACGAAACGAATGCGGCGGCAATTTCATCGAGGTCCTTGTAAAAGTCCAGATGCTCTCGATCGATGTTGGTGACCACGGCAATCGACGGCAGCAGGTAGAGGAACGAGCGGTCACTTTCATCCGCCTCCACCACCATCAAATCGCCCTTGCCCAGGCGCGCGCTGGAGCCGAAAACGTCCAGCCGCCCGCCGATCACCGCCGTGGGATCAAGATTCGCCTCCGCCGTCATCACCGCGATCATCGAGGTCACGGTGGTTTTTCCGTGCGCGCCGGCCACGGCCACGTTGAACTTCATGCGCATCAGCTCTGCCAGCATTTCCGCGCGGGGAATCACCGGAATCTTCCTTTCGTGCGCCTCCTGAACCTCCGGATTGTCCGGCGGCACGGCGGTAGAGACCACCACCACCTGCGCATCATCGGCATTTTCAGCAGCGTGACCTTCGAAAATCCGCGCGCCCAGGCTCGCCAGGCGCTGTGTAACCGGCGTCGCCTTCTGGTCTGAGCCCGAAACCTGGAAGCCCAGATTCAGCAACACTTCGGCGATGCCACTCATGCCAATGCCACCGATTCCGACGAAATGAATTTTGCGAATTTTGCCTAGCATCTCTGTTCCGTAGAGAGCAACCCCTGGTTGCCCTGGTCCGTAGGGGCAACCCTGGCGGTTGCCCGAGGGCGGCCGCGACCCGTCGCCCGTGGGCTTTGGGCCGCAGGGCGAGGGCCGCCCCTACGCCCTTCGTGCAAACCCCTCCACAAGATCGGCGATTTGCGCCGCCGCGTCCGGACGCGCCAAGCCTCGCGCGCATGCGGCCATCTTGTCGAGCGTCGCTGTGCTCGCCATCAAGTCCCGTAATGCCGCCACGAGCCGCTCGGGCGTGAACTCCGACTGAACAATCACGCGCGCTGCTCCGGCCTTTTCCATGGCGCGCGCGTTTTCCAATTGGTGCTGGTCCGTGGCACCGGGGAAAGGAATCAGCACGGAGGCTCGGCCCGCCGCGGCAAGTTCAGTCACGGTTGTCGCTCCGGCGCGAGCAATCACTAAATCCGCCTGTGCCAGCACCCCCGCCATGTCATCAATGAAGGCGTGAACCTCCGCTTCAATCCTTCGTTCCTGGTAGTCCCGCCGAACTTCATTATAGTCACGCTCACCGGTTTGATGGATGATTCTCAGCTTGCCGAGTTGGCGGACCCGCATCGAAATGCCTTCCGGAACCACGTGGTTCATTGCCCTTGAACCCTGGCTTCCACCCACGATTAAGATGGTGAGAGGTTGCGAGCCAGTTCGCGGCGGAATGTCGAAAAATGCGCGGCGCACCGGAAGGCCGGTTACGTGCGCTTTCGCGCCGTACAGATCGGCGGTTTCAGCAAATCCCACCGCCGCAGCCCGCACCACGGGCGCCAGGAGGCGGTTGGTGAGCCCCGGCTGCGCGTTGGGCTCAATCAGAACCGTGGGAATATCGCGAAGCGCCGCCTCCATCATCACCGGCCCTGCCAGGTAGCCGCCGATGCTCACCACCACGCAGGGGCGATATTCCCGCAGAATGAACGCCACCTCGATCGCCGTGCGGGGCAACACCAGGAAGTTTCGCAGCCATCGAAGGCCTCCAATGCCCTTCAGACCCGCCGAATCGACGGCGTGCAGCCGGAAACCCGCCGCGGGAATCAGCTTCGCTTCGAGCGGCCGCCGCGTGCCCACAAATTCGATATCGTATGGCCGCCCCGCCACCCCGCCGCGCCCACGCAATTCGTCCGCTACCGCCAGAACGGGAAAAATGTGCCCACCCGTTCCGCCCGCCACCATCAGGATACGCAAGGGAGGGAAGCCATCGTGTTCGTTCACCGCTTCCTCGTTGAAAAAAACAAGTCAAAAATCAAAAGGCAAAAGGCAAAACCCGCCAAAACGACAAGGCAAAAGTCAAAACGCAAAACTCAAACCGAAGAATTCTTCTGCCACCCCAACTGTTTTAATTGCTTATCTGTCCCCGTCGCTGAACGCTTGCTCATAACACTTTGGCCGTTGTTGTTCTGCACTTTTGACTTTTGCGTTTTGCCTTTTGACTTTTGACCTTTGACTTGATCTTCTTTTAGCTTGCCTGCTGAGAAATATTCAGCAGGATCCCCACCGCGACCAGATTCACCAGCAGTGACGACCCTCCGTAGCTTACAAAGGGCAGGGGAATTCCCTTGGTGGGGAGCAGTCCCAGCACCACGCTCATGTTCACCAGCGCTTGGCCGACAATCATCACCGTCAGTCCAATGGCCAAAAGTCGACCAAAGTCGTCCTTGCACGCCGCGGCAGCCCGCAGCCCTCGCACCAGGATCAGGGCGAACACGGCAACCACCGCAACCGTACCGATTAACCCCAGCTCTTCTCCCACCACGGCGAAGATGAAATCTGTCTGCGGTTCGGGAAGGAAAAAAAGCTTCTGCTTGCCTTCCATCAAACCCAGCCCGGTAATTCCACCGGTTCCTACGGCGATGTACGACTGAAGGATCTGGAATCCCTTGCCCAGCGGGTCGGCGTAGGGATTCAAAAACGCCAGAACGCGGTTGTATCGGTAAGCAGAGTGAAAGACGACCCAATAAAGCGCGGGCACCGCGGAAAATCCCGCATACACGAAATAGCGAAAATTCAATCCCGCCGCGAACAACATGGCGGCCAGGATCAAGCCCAGGGAAAGCGTAGTTCCCAGGTCCGGCTCGCGCAGCACCAGCAACGCCATGCAGAGGGTAACCAAAGTGATGGGCGCGAGGGTGTGCTTCCAATCATTCACTTCGCCTTTGCGCATGTCCAGGAAAAATGCCAGGAAGAGCACCAGAACGATTTTGGCGAACTCTGAAGGTTGAAAACTTGCCGGCCCCAGGTGGAACCACCGGTGCGTGTTGTGGCTGCGATCCACAAAAAAGACCAGAACCAGGAGGATGAATTCGATTCCCAGCGCCGGGAAAATTACCAGCGGGCTCGCCAGCCGCCGGTAATCCAGGTGCATCAGCAAACCGACCGCAATCATCCCGACCGCGGCCCAAGCCAGTTGCCGCAGCAGGAAGTAATCCGCGTTGTTGTAGCGGTCCGCGGCCATCACCGCTGAGGCGCTGAACACCATGAGCGCGCCAAATAGCACCAAGCCCACCACGGCGGCGAACAGGATTTTGTCGGATTGGAGTTGCCGGGCCATTGCTAATTAAAAGTTGTCGGTTGTCAGTACGACGCACTTATCGAATACCGAAATCCGCGAACCAAATTCACTCCACTCCCGGCAGGCGCGGTTGCTTTGGGGATTGCACCCCTTCGGAGGTCTTTCCCTGCTTTGCGGACGACTTCTTGGAACCTTGGCTCGCGGGCTCGCTGGGCCGCGTTTCATACGGCAGCGCCTCTTCCTCAAGTTCCTCAGCCGTACCCTCGGATACGGAAATCGTTGGCTCATCCTCGGGCACAAGCTGGGATTCGCCCCCCGGCAATTCCACGGCATCCACCTCAAAGATGTAAGTCAATTCAAGTGGACGCGCATTGCCCTTGTCGCTGGATTCCGCCGCCGATGCCCCTGCGGCTTCCCCTTCATCGGTGGGTTCAGTTTCAGGAGGAGTTGAAACTGGGGGTTCCATCACCGCCTCGGACATGGATTCACTCACAATTGCGACATCGCCCCCCGCCACGATGCCGGGGACCGGTTCTGCCGGGGATGATTCGGCGGATTCCACCAAAGCGATCGTTTCCGATTCATCAGCGCCTGCTGCAATTTTCGGACCACTGATCGCAGCCTCCGGAGTTTCCACCTTTGGCTCCGGACTCTTCTTTTCGACCGCAGGCGCCGCCTGGCGCGTCACTTTGCCTTCCCACACCTCGCGATCCAGCCGGTTGACGAGCTCCTTGAAGACACGGCCACGCTGCTCGTAATCCTTGAACTGATCGAAGCTCGAGCATGCTGGAGCGAGCAACACGGTATCGCCCGGCTTCGCGTGGGCAAAGGCCTCATTCACCGCCGTGGCCAGGTCGCCGGCCTGCACCAGCTCGGTCGAGCCGGAAAGTTGCGCCGCAATCGTCGGCGCCGCTGCGCCGATCAGCAGAATTTCGCGCACGCGGTTCTTGATGAGAGGCAGAAGCGGCGTGTAAGGCGCGCCCTTGTCTTTTCCGCCCATAATCAGGTGAACGCCGCGCTCGAACGCTCCCAGGGATTTTAACGTCGCATCCACGCTCGTGGCCTTGGAATTGTTATAGAACTGCACTCCCTGAATTTCGCGCACAAATTCCAGGCGATGCTCGACGGCCTTAAAGTCGCGCACGGCCTTGCGGATAGCGGTAAAATCCACGCCAAGCACGCAGGCCGCCGTGGTGGCCGCCAGCACGTCTTCCAGGTTGAAGTCGCCGCGCACGGGCACATCGCGCGTTTCAAACAGCACCCGCTCCAGGTGCCGCACGCGATAGTAGACCTTGCCTGCGGAGACGAAAACACCGTTGGACAATTCCCGCCGGCGGCTGAAGAGCACGGGGCGGCTGGGAACTTCCGCGCGCAATCCTGCCACCCAGGGATCGTCCGCATTCAGCACCGCAAAATCCTTCTCGCTCTGATTGCGGAAAATCTGGCGCTTGGCATTAGCATAGTATTCTAGGCTCTGATGCCGATCCAGATGATTGGGCGAGAGGTTGAGCATCACGGCAACCTGCGGGTGCAGATCGTGAATGGCTTCCAATTGAAAACTGCTCAACTCAGTGACAAATTTCGTGCCCGGCGGCGCCTGGCCCACCGCCGAACTCAAGGCGTTGCCGATGTTGCCGCCCACAAAAGTCGGAAAGCCGGAGGCGGAAAGCATGTTCCCGAGCAACGTGGTGGTGGTGGTTTTGCCATTCGATCCCGTGACGCCCACCATGGTTCCCTCAAGGAACCACGTGGCGACTTCCACCTCGGGGTAAATCGGGATTTTGTGCCCCCGCGCCGCTTCGAGTTCCGGCAGGTCCCACGGCACGCCCGGGCTGATGACGATGGCCTGATGGCGCAGGAAAGTTTCCTCGCGCTGGACACCCAGCTCCAGCCCGACTTTGTCCTTCAGCAGCCCGGCCAGAATGTCGCCAAATTCGCTGGGCGGCTTGCGATCCGTCACGGTCACCACCGCGCCCCGGCGCGCCAAAATTTGCGCCGCCGCCAGGCCGCTGCGGGCGAGGCCTACTACCAGAATGTGTTTGCCTTCAACGTCCATTCGTCACTCGAAACTGGAAATTCGAAACTCCTCACCGTCTTTGAAATCCGCTACAGAGATATTTTTGTCATCCCCAATGATTTTTCCCCTTTACCTCAACTTCAGCGTCGTTAACGCAAACAACGCAAATACCAACGCCGCAATCCAGAAGCGCGCGATGATTTTCGATTCCTTCCAGCCGCACAGCTCAAAGTGATGATGAAGTGGCGCCATGCGGAACACGCGCTTGCCGCGCGACTTGAAGGAGGCAACCTGAATGATAACGGAAAGCGCTTCGACCACAAAAATTCCGCCGATAAAGGGCAGCAGCAATTCCTGCTTCACCAGCACGGCAACCACTCCCAGCGCCCCGCCCAGCGCCAGCGAACCCACGTCGCCCATGAAGATTTCCGCCGGGTAGGCGTTGTACCAAAGGAACCCCAGGCTGGCGCCCACCATCGAGCCGCAAAAGATCGTGAGCTCAATGACGCCCGGCAGATGTTGCAGGTCGAGATACTCGGAGAATACCGCGTGCCCGGAAACGTAGGTGAGGATAGTCAGAGCGCCAGCGGAAATCACCAGGCAGCCGATCGCCAGGCCGTCCAGTCCATCGGTCAGATTCACGGCATTCGACGAACCTACCAAAACCAGAATAACAAAGATCAAAAAAGGAAGGAACGCCAGGGGATAGGTCCAGATATTTCCGAGAAAATGCGTGATCAGCAGCGCCGGATGTATGTTCTTGAAGAATGGAAAAGTAAGCGAGGTGGAATAGAGCCCCCGCGCCGAAAGGGAAATCAGGATGACGCCGAACACGAAGCTCACCAGGATTTGCA
>JASHTO010000715.1 GCA_030040515.1 Terriglobia bacterium | reverse complement strand
TGTTCGAATTTCGGGATATTGTAGCGGCGGTCTCCGACCGCTCGTACCAGCCGCCGTAGAGAAAAACCGGAATGTCGAAATTCTTGGGAACGCCGGTCCAGTCCATCGCCCGCCAATATTCATCGTACGCGGGATGATCGAGCCAGTTGTTGTAAAAAGGCTGGTTGAAGCCCATCCCCTCAAGCACACCGCTGACGGGAAGGTGGCGGAGCAATTTCGGCCAGTCGAGAAAGTCGTTCACTCCGATTAAAGTGTGGCGCCCGGTTTGCAGCGCCCAAGACATCATTCCCAGCTTGAACGCGCCGCCGGGATATACGGTGGTGGCATAGAGGTCCGAAGGGCCGAAGCCCGCAATCATTCCCGCCAGCGCGGGATTATCGCGCGTGGCGGCCAGCCACTGATCCATGGCGTTGTAGGAGTCGCCGATGGTCACCAGTTTGCCGTTCGACCACGATTGACGGACCGTCCAGGCAATGGTGTCTTGCCCGTCGTCGGGCTCGTGCGCAAAGGCGTACCACGCGCTGTCGGAATCATAGCGGCCGCGCGTATCCTGCACCACCACCACGTAACCGTGCTTCGCAAAGTAAACACCTTCACCCTTTCCGCCCGCTTTGCCGTAAGGCGAGCGCTCCAGGAGAACCGGATAACGACCCGAATTCGCGGGAAGATAGACGTCCGCCACGAGATTCACTCCATCACGCATGGGCACGGAGACGTTCGGGATCACACGAATGTCCTGGTCAGGGGAACTTTGTGCTTGAGCGACGAGGGCGGGGATGAGGAGGCTGATCGCCACAGCATGCGCAAGGAATTTCATCGTCGGCGGCATCGTGCTCGAATGAGATCTGGAGTTTAACACTGCCACGACGCGGCACACGTAGTTGGTAGCCACGGTCAATGCTTTTTTGACCGTGGGATTTGTCCGCGTTACGAAGAGTACGTACCCACGGTCAGAACGGCGCTGACCGTGGCTACCATCACGACGCGGCGGGCGATGGCTTGGCGTCACGCGGGCGCAGATACCAATCAATGGCCTCCGCGTCCGCAAGTTTTTCCGGCTCCTGGTGAGCCTCCGGATGCGTGTTGCGAAATATTTTGAGCATGTCCGAGGAGAATTTCCGCACCAGTTCGGGATGCCGATCCGCGAGGTTGTGGAATTCGCCGGGGTCGCGTTGCAGGTCGTAGAGGTGATAATACCTGCCGGGCGTGGGATTGTCGGTGATATAGCCGTCGGTGCGCGCCCGCCGCCCGCTGCACTGCACGAACTTCCATTCCGTGGTGCGGATGCACGCCTCTTCGTTCTCGAGGTATTCGCTGAAGATTTCCTGCCGCGGTTTCGAAGCACGTTTGCCTTCGACGTAAGCGCGCAGGCTTTGACCGTGATTCAACTCGAACGGTTCCACGCCCAGAAGGTCGAGAAGCGTAGGCGGGACGTCCACCGACTCGGTGAAATCCCTCACCACGCCTGGAGCGATTCTGCCGGGCCAGCGCATCATCAACGGCACGCGCAGCGCGGGGTCGTAGCAGCAATGTTTTTCGAAGCGCCCGTGCTGGCCCAGGCTGTAACCGTGATCCGCCATGTAGACCACCAGCGTGTCGCGGTCGAGCCCCAGCGCGTCGAGTTTGGCCAGCACCATCTCCAGGCTGCGATTGAGAAAGGCCACGGAGGTGTAATACGCCGCGATAATACCCTGCTTGTCCGCCGCGCTGAGGCCGCGAAAAATCAGAGGAATCTGCGGCGGGTCTTCCGGTCCGACCTCTGGCACTGGGAAACTGCGGGGTTCGAAGTGATTGCGGTCTTCGATGGGGAAATCGAATGGCGAGTGCGGCGTTTGGAAGCTCACCCACAGCGCGAAGGGATCGCTGCGATGAGCTTCCAGGAACTCGCAGGCGCGCTGCGCCGTCCAGGTATTCCTCATTTCGGCTTCGTCGCGCGGGAAGGGAAGGTCGTCCGCGTTCAGCCAGATGCGCGCCGGATCATGAAAGGGATGCCACGGCGGCTTGGTGTGAATGCCCTCCGGAACGTGCTCCGGGCCCACGTCGTGCAGCCAGCGCGTTTTGTCCACGTCTTCCGTGCAGGCGACTTGGAATCCGTGCATGCCGGGAGTTCCCGGGCGGTTGAAGTGCATCTTGCCGTAAACGGCGGTGAAGTATCCCGCGGCATCGAGATTTTTTGCCAGCGTGGGCTTGCTCTCATCGAGTGGAGTTTCGAGCACGGTAACGCCTGCCGAGTGCGGCAATTGCCCGGTGAGAATCGATTGCCGCGAAGGCGTGCAAACCGGAGCATTGCAGTAATTCGCGGCAAAGCGCGTGCTCTGCGAGGCGAGACGATCCAGCACCGGAGTCTCGGCCCGCGTGTTCCCATCAACTCCCAGAACGTACCCCGCGTGGTCATCGGCAATCAGGAACAGCAGGTTGGGTTTTCGATCCGAGGGCCGCGCAACGAACCCGCGCGCCGGCCGTGCAAGTAATCCCGAAGCCCCGCCGGCAATTGCGCTAAGAAATTTTCGTCGCGTTGTACCCATGTCCGATAGCCCCCAATTTCAAATGATATGCGTCGAAGCGGTGATTTTCCAGAAGGTTTTCTCCGCAGGGTGCGTTCGCTCGGCGCGCGACTGTTGCGCGGTAATCGTGCTAACGGCGGCATCACGTCGGCCAGCGCAGAGATGCATTTCAATCTCTGCGGATGGTACGGAGGGGTTTGAACGAGGGACAAAGCAGGAGCTTGCATTCCTCAAGATTGCACGCAGCTCGGCCGGAGAAGACAGGTCCACACTGTGCCAGTGCGCCCCAGGATTCTAAGGCAGAACGACACATGAGCTCGCTTTGATCAGGAGGTAAACCTTGACTCCCGGCTGGAGGCCGAGAGTCTGGAACGCCTGAGCGGTTATCCGGATTTTCAATGCGGTGCCGCAGTCTGCCACGATCAATACCGCTTGTCCCTCTTGGACGACGTGACGGATAGTCCCCTCAAGCAGATTTCTCGCGCTGGTTCTCGCCACCGGATCGCGTGAAATGATAATGTCATCCGAGCGAAGGCCGATCGTGACGGGAGTAGCGATGGGCAGCGCTTGATAGGGAATGACCAACTGGCATCCACCGAGTTCAACCACGGTCACGCCTTCCCGTTCGTTTTGATCCTTTACCGTCCCCACCAGAATGTTTTCATTCCCCACTGCTCGCGAGGCTTCCACGTTCCGAGGTGCGTTGAGGACCTCCGCCGGCTTTCCCACCTCCACAACCCGCCCCGCCCTGAGGAGGATAATAGTGTCGCCCACCCGAACGGCATCAGCCGGACTATGCGTGACGTAAACGAACGGGATCTGCGATTTGCGTTGCAATTCAACCAACTCTCCCAATAAGCGCACGCGGGTGTCACCGTCCAATGCGGACATAGGTTCGTCGAGCAGCAGAATGACGGGGTCAGAGGCCAAAGCGCGTGCCAAAGTAACCCTCTGTTGTTCGCCGCCGGATAATTGCTGGGGGCGGCGCTCTGCGGCGTAGTCGATTCCCAAGAGATTCAGTAGGTGGAGCGCGCGCTCGCGTCGCGCCTTGGGCGTGCTTGACCTGATTCCATACGCAACGTTTTGCAGCGCGCTTAAGTGTGGAAACAACAGGTAGTCCTGAAAAACGAACCCAACTTTACGGCTTTGGATCGGGACGTTGACTTTTTTGCCGGAGTCAAAATAGACGCGGCCTGCCAGCTCGATTCTCCCTGCGTCCGGCTGCACGATACCTGCGATCGAACGCAAAATGGTGGTTTTTCCCGACCCCGACGGGCCGAATAAGACCGTGATTCCTTGCGGAACTTCGAAGCTACAGTCCAATGTAAATGTGTTCCGATTGTTCGCTTTAAACGAGTTCTGGATTTTAACGCTGAGCATGTGTTCAAGTGCTCTTCGGCGGTCGTGTTAAAACATTGGTGAGATAGATGGTGACAATCGAGGTCAAGGTCAGAATCAAGGCCAAGGTCTGCGCTTGCCGATCCTCGCCCGACAAAAAAGCCTCAAAAATCGCCAAGGGCATGGTTTGTGTTCTTCCCGGAATGTTTCCCGCCACCATGAGCGTAGCGCCAAATTCTCCGAGGGCGCGCGCGAAACTCAGGACGATGCCTGCCAAAATGCCTCGCAGCGCCAGCGGAAGCGTAATCCGAAAAAAAGTTTCGAGTTCCCCCTTGCCCAGGCTATATGACACCGTCTCGTACCGTGCGTCGATGGATTCCAGCGCCGCGCGGGCGGACTTGACCATAAGGGGGAAAGCCATCACGCCTGCGGCGATGGCGGCGCCCTCCCAAGTGAACGCCGGAGTCCACCCGGTGAAATGGTAAATGTAACGCCCCAGCAAGCCGTTCTTGCCGAGGAGAACTATCAGGTAGTAGCCGGTGACGGTCGGCGGAAGCACCATGGGCAGCGTCACTACCGCGTCACAAAGCTCCTTGCCTGCAAACTGGCGCTTCGCCAGCGCGAAAGCCACCGCCGTCCCTACCAACGCCACGGCGATGGTGGAAACGCTTACAACCAGGAGTGAGAGTTTGAATGCCGCCCAAATCATTTCGTGTTTGCAGGCTCAAAGCCGTGTTTCTTGAGGATTTCGCTTCCCTCAGGGCTTAACACAAGATCGATAAATCCTTTGGCAGCCTTCTCATTGCGGCTGTCTTTGATGGCCGCCACGGGATAGAGGATCGGTCCATAGTTGTTGTCCGCAGCGCGCGCGACGATGGTGACTTTGCCGTGCGCGATCGGCACGTCCGTAGCATAGACGATTCCGGCGTCGACCTCCTCACGGGACACGTAGTCGAGAACCTGGCGGACGTTCTCCGCCACGATTAAACGTGATTCGAGTTTCGGCCACAATTGCGTATTGCGCAGCAATTCCTGGGCGTATTGCCCTGCCGGGACGATGTTGGGATCGCCGATGGCAATCTTCGTCACGGCCGGCTTTTCGAGGTCGGGAAACGAATGAATTTGCAGCTTGGAACCGGCGGGAACCACCAGAACCAATGAGTTGCGAACGAAGTCGCTCCGGGTAGACGCCACGATCAAATTCTTTCTCTGTAAGTCGTCCATTTCTTTTTCAGCGGCGCTGGCGAAAACGTCAATCGGTGCGCCTGCCTCGATTTGCTTTTCCAATTCACCCGAAGCGCCGAAACTGAAGGCAACCTCAGTTCCGGTTTGTCGCTGGTAGGCAGCGCCAATTTCGTTGAACGCTTCCTTAAGGCTAATCGCCGCTCCTACGATAACCGTCTGCCCATACGCTGAGGAGACTAAACTTCCCGTGACGATGAGCGCCATCCAAAAAGCAGCCTTGTACAAATTCAAACCTCCTTCAAGGCGGGGCAGCGGAAGACAAGGCGAAGTCTGGTCAGGTCCAAGTTCCCTCCTTACGATTCAACGCGGTTCAGCACCTCCAATCTACACGAATTTAGGAATTTGGGTTCACAGGATTTACCGATGCGAGCGCTATTGGGGCTGTCTGCTGAACGGAGGAAAGAATGTTTTGTGCGGGGCGAGTCTGCACCCCCAAAATCTGTTTTCCCTTTCCCGGGGGAGAGGGTGGCCCGCGCCCCGCGCTCTCACCCGTGGACGCAGGACGGGTGAGGGGTTACTTCTTTACTTTCCTAATCGGAAAATTGGGCAGCGACTGAGAAAAAATGACGAAACCCATCAGCGTCACCGCCCCCTTCTCAAAACCAAACTCCCCAACCGCCGGCGGGCGCAGACATTCATTTCAGTCTCTGGGTCTGACATTTCAAGGCGGTGGTTCCTTCGGGATCGCAGACTCCCCACCGCAGGAGGCTGCGCCAGCCCGGATTTTCGAGTTTGCGGCCACAAATTGGGCGTGGCAATCACCGCGCGCCGCCAGGAAAAAACGTACCCCTTGATGTTGCCTCACCACGAACATAGGATTACCGGCGAGTTTCGAGCGCACAAACAAATTGCAGACACGTCCGTGAGACGGGTCTATCCTGCAATGGCGTTTGAACTTGTCAGGAGGCGTCGCTTCATGCCAGTACTTGGAACTTGAGAAGAACACCCAATGGATGTTGAGCTGTATTAAAACGGTTCACAACTGGGACTTGAGCCACATCAAAATATTCATTGCGCCATCCGAAGCCTTTTCATCGCTCGCCACACAGATGCCGCCGGTCGCCCCTCTTGATAATATTGATTCCCGCCTCTCTGCTGCCGAAGTCGTCGAACACTTCAAATCCCGCTCGAACAGGTCAGGGGAATTTTGACCTGCGCTCAGAGTCGGCGCGTTATGCATCGTGTCTGATTCGGAATCCGTAGCCGCTTCAGCAAGGGCCCGAAAAGGCCAGCGATTCCTGCCCGGACTTAACCCCTCATCCGGTTTCGTCCCTCAACCACCTTCT
>JASHTO010000714.1 GCA_030040515.1 Terriglobia bacterium | reverse complement strand
TAGGTTTTCTCGATGGCGTCGCCGTATTTCGCCGCCAGCGCCGCGTCGTAGCGCGGACTCTTCGTGTCGATCAGGCGGTAGAACATGTGGCTGACGCTATCCGTAGCGGTGAAGACGGACACCATCAGGCTGGGCGGATCGTTCTGCAATTCATCCAGCAGGATTTCGCGCTCCTGCTGCATATTGCGCCAGCAATCCTCGAGGAACACGCCTTCGTCGATGCGCTCCTCGTTCAGCGCCCACGTGTCGTGCCACCAGCCGAGCGTCTTCATCAGGCCGTGCTGTTTCGCCAGTTCTCCGGCGTAACCGGGCGGCGAAGAGATGGGCAAGGGAGAATCCTCCGGGTCGAGGTTGAGCGGCGTCATGTAGATGCGCAGCTCCGGTGAAGTCTGCAAAATGAAGAACCGGCAGATTGAGCTCAGGGTGAGGAAGGGCGTAACGCGGAATCGAGCGTGAAACCAATTGCTCCATTGGCGCTCGCCGACGGTTGCGGACTGACCTTGCAGATTGATGGTTACGGAGTTTCCGTCTGGGGAGAGCTTGAAATCGACGGGGACAGTCAGGCGCGTGAACTTATCGGTAGTGGGATCCACAGGGCCCTCGATCGTGGTGGATGCGCCGTTGCCGCTCAGGATCAATTGCACGAGTTTGCCCCCGAATTCCGTGTCGCCCGCCTCGTAGGGCGTAAGGTCCGAACTGAAGTAGAAAAACGTTCCCCACGTCCCGCGCAAATCCGGGACTCCCAAGCCCGCCCAAAGCTTTCCGCCCGGAATGGTAGTGGGCGGGAACTCCAGAGGCATGCGAATGACCGTGGTTTTGTAACCCGCATCGGCCGCGGCCTGGTAAAAAGGCACGCCGCTGCGCAGGTTGGTGACCTTCGGCGCCTTGATGGGAATAATGCCCCATAAAAACTTAGGCTTCTCGTGCGAGACCAGCGAAAGCTCCGGCAAATAGGTTTCCGGGTCGCGCTTCAGAAAGTCGTAAATTCCTGTGCCGCCCGGATTCAGCCCCGTCGCGAACGACGCCCAGGCGACGGGCGACTCCGGCGGGTTAGTGGTTCCGAGCGGCTTGAAGGTGCCTTCCTGCGCCAAGCGTGCGAGATTGGGAAGCGCGCCCTCTGCCATCCACTTGGCGGCGAGCTTCGGGTCAGCGCCATCGAAGCCCAACACCACCACCTGCTTGGTCACCGGGCGCGTGGCCACGCGATGGCATGCTGCAAGAGTGACCGACGCCACCACGACGGCTGTGAGAACGGGCATTTTGACTACTTTTTTCATTCTTAGCCTTCAAAAGGTCAATCCCGCATTCTAAGTCAAAAGCTCGGCCTTGGTATGTTTCGAGGCCCAAATTGGTGGCGCCACTGCGTCTTCTACTCCTTGCCCAATCTTGAAAACGACCTGTCGATGGTGAACGACATGGTGGCTCGCGCGACTTCGACGTAGTGGGCGAGGGCTTCGCGGTAAAACGTCAGGCTGCGCTCGCGCACAACGTCTTCGGGAGCCTGGGGCGCAACCATGTGGTGGGTTTCGTGCAGCAGGATGCTGAGCAGGCGGAAGCGCAATTGCTGGTCGTGGAATTCCTTGCGGCGGCTTCCCGCGATGAATTGGCTGTCGAGAGCGGTTTCCATCAGGGGCTGCGCCAGCCAGCTTTCCACCCGGTCAAATGCGATGTCCATTTCGCCCACGGAGGCGTCACCGAAGGCGTCTTGCGGTTCGGAAAATGGAAGTTCCTTCACCAAAACATGCCGGTGGCCCAGGCAGCCGCAGACATTTTTCCGGCGCAATTGCACCACGATCAACCCCGGCGCTTGTTCAAGAATTTCTTCGTAGGCGTCATGGCAGAGCGGTGGGGTTTCAGCCCAATCGTGTTCGATGGCGTGCGCAACCTGCTCGGCGCGCGCGGAACTGCGCTCCCGGGATGCGATCACCACCACCGGCCGCTCGCGGTCCGGAAACGCCGCCAGCCGATAGCGGCGGCCCGCCAGCCACTCCAGCCAGCGCACGGTGCGTGGACGCGATGCGAGGAAGCGCGCAACGCATTCCGCCAATGGAGCACGCTCCGACGGCATAAATCCCATTCTAACCCGGCGGGCAAGGCCTTCGTGGAAGAGTTGAATGTAGCGCAAGAGCCCACGGTCAGAACAGCACCGGCGGTGGCGACCCTCGCTATTTTTTCCAAACTTCTGTATTCACCAGGTTGGCGGGGCGCTCGCCGGCAATTGCTGCGAGCAGATTATCCGTCGCCATCATGGCCATGGCGAGCCGAGTTTCAGATGTAGCGGTCCCCATGTGCGGAGTTACGACGACGTTGGGCAGAGCGAGGAGCGCGAGATGAATTTGCGGCTCAAATTCGAAGACATCGAGGCCGGCGCCGGCAATGCGTTTTGACTGTAGCGCTTCCACCAGCGCAGCTTCCTCCACCACTTTCCCGCGCGAGGTGTTGATGACGAAAGCGGTGGGCTTCATCAGGGCGAGTTCGGCACGACCGATCAAATGATGCGACTCGGGTGTAAGCGGGACGTGGAGGCAGAGGAAATCG
>JASHTO010000713.1 GCA_030040515.1 Terriglobia bacterium | reverse complement strand
AAAGGAACAGCGCCGAATTTGGGTCGCCGGCGGGTGGCCTTCCGCGATTTATTGGTGGCCGTGCAGGTGGCCATTTGCTTTGTGCTGCTCTCAAGCTGCGTGCTTTCGCTGCGCGGGCTCCAGCAGGCGCTTCGCATGCACCTAGGATTTGAGCCGCGAAACGTTACCGTGGCCGGCTTCGATTTGGGCCTGGCAGGATACCCGGAAGCGCAGGGACGGGCGTTTCAGCAGCGCGCCTTGAAAGCCGTCAAACAGCTTCCCGGCGTTGAGTCGGCAGCGTATTCGAACTCCATGCCGCTCAGCATCGACCAATCCACCACCGGCGTTTTTCCCGCCGACAGCGCCGGGCTTCGGCCTTCCGACCGCATCGGCGCAACCTATTACCAAGTTTCGCCGGGATTCTTCGCCACGCTCGGAACCACGCTGCTGGCCGGCCGAGATTTTGCGTGGACGGACGACCAAAAATCCCCGCGCGTGGCGATCGTCAACATCGCTTTCGCGAGGCGCGTCATGCATACAGAAAATCCCGTGGGCGGCCGCTTTCGTGAAGGCGGTGCGAACGGCCGACTGGTGGAAGTGGTCGGCTTGGTCGAAGAAGGCAAGTATAGGAGTCTGACCGAATCGCGGGAGCCTGCGGTTTTCTGGCCCATCTTGCAGCACTACAACGACAATACGGTCATCGAAGTGAAGTCCAGTCTGCCTTCGGCCGAGCTGACCGGTGAAATTCGGCGCGCTGTTGCTGCTCTCGATCCGGAGTTGCCGCTCTTCGGCGTGGGCGGTCTCACCCAGATGCTCGGCTTTGCCTTCTTCCCCACTCATGTGGCGGCGATTGCGCTCAGTGCCTTCGGAGTTTTGGCCATCATGCTGGCGGGAACCGGGCTGTATGGACTCGTCACCCATGCCGTGACGCGACGCGTGCACGAGATCGGCATCCGCATGGCGCTGGGCGCGCAGCCGGCGCAGGTGCTTCGCTTGGTGTTGGGGAAAATGCTGGCGCTGCTCGCCATCGGGTCAGCCGCGGGCCTGGCGCTGGCGTTGTTGGCGGGACAGGTTTTGGCAAGTATCGTTTACGAGGCCTCACCCCGCGACCCCCTGGTGCTCGGCGGCGTGGTGGTGCTGATGTTTTCTCTCGGCATACTTTCTTCCTGGCTTCCGGCTCGCCGGGCTTTGAGGATTGAGCCCAAAACCGCTCTCCGTTATGAATAAGCAGGACCCTCAATCGGCTTGAACGAACCGTCAATCTACACTGAAGCCCCGCAGAGGCGAGAGCGCGTAAAGGTGCAGTTTGCTGTAGCGCCGATCCCGCCCAGGCGGGATCGACGCTTCGGCGGTCGCAGACCGCCGCTACAAAAACCAAACTGCACCACTCAGCAAGCCAGGGCGCGAAGGTTAGCACGCGTAAATTGAAGCAGACCGGATGCGCGCGCACGCGCTATACTCGCTGAACGGCCCGTTTTGTTGACCGCAAGCGGGGCGCCGCGTGCGCCACGGGTCGCAAGGAGGAATTATGTTGTCGGCACCGGGGACGCTCACGTGCAGGCGGACAAGTGTGTTCATGCTGGGAGCCCTGGCGCTTGCGCTCGTCGCGCAACCTGCCCGCAGCGACGATCTGCTTCATCAGCTCGACAAGTCGACAGAATCTCTGGTACGCCAGGTTTCTCCCGCCGTGGTGCAGGTTCTGGTCAGCGGGTACGGGGCCGTCGAGCAGCATGGACACACGGATACGGCGCTGATCGGTCGCCAGCGCACCCTGGGCTCCGGCGTCATCGTGGATCCCGAGGGATACATCATCACCAACGCACACGTGGTGCAGGGCGCCCAGCGGGTCCGCGTCGTTCTCTTTTCCTCGGAGAACAGCATTTCTCCTCACGCCACCCTGCGCTCCAGGCCCACCACCATGAATGCGCGGATCATTGGCGTGCACACGGATACGGATCTGGCTTTGCTCAAGATCGAAGGAAGTGGTTTGCCCTCCCTTCCCTTTGGCAGATACCAGGATGTGCATCAGGGCCAACTGGTTTTCGCGTTTGGGAGTCCGGAGGGCCTGGCCAACTCCGTAACCAGCGGCGTGGTGAGCTCCATTGCGCGCCAGGCGGATCCCGATCGCGCCATGGTCTACATCCAGACGGACGCGCCTATCAACCCCGGCAACAGCGGCGGGCCGTTGGTGGATATTGACGGAAAAATTGTGGGCATCAACACTTTCATCCTGACCGAAGGCGGAGGAAACGAGGGCCTGGGCTTCGCCATTCCCAGCAGCGTCGTGCGGCGCATCTATGAGCAACTGCGCAAACAGGGCCATGTGCATCGCGAGGTCATCGGCGCAAGCGTGCAGACCATCACCCCCACGCTCGCGGCCGGCTTGGGCCTTCCGCAGGATTATGGCGTGATTGTTTCCGACGTCACGCCCGGAGGTCCCGCAGACGGGGCAGGATTGAAAGTTCAGGACGTGATTCTGACTCTGGATGGACAGCCGGTGGTGAACGTTCCGCAATTTGATTACGCGTTCGAATACCGTATGGACCCGGCTCCCCTGCATCTGGAAGTCCTGCGCGCCTCGGGAAAAGTTACGCTGAATATTCCCGTGGTCGAGCAGCAGGACGACATGGATCGCCTGGCGGATTCGCTGGACCCGGTGAAGGACTTGGTTCCGCAATTGGGATTTATGGGTGTGCAGATCGACAAGAAAATTTCCGCCTTGGTCCCCGACCTGCGTGTGGCTTCGGGAGTCATTGTGGCGGCGCGGACCACGTTTGGAGCAACCGTCGATTCAGGACTCGAAACCGGCGACGTCATTCACGCTTTGAACGGCACCGCGATTATTACCCTGGATGCGCTGGAAGCGGCCCTCAAGCAGATCACACCCGGTGACCCGGTGGTGTTGCAGATTGAGCGCGACGGGCAATTGCAGTATTTGGCGTTTGAAATGGAGTGATGGGGAGCCGCCCTGATTCGTAGTCCTTGGAAACGGATTGCCGGTGGCGGCGCGGGAGCTTACGCCGGCATGTCTTCCCAGGGAACTATGGCGCCCTTGTAGCGAACTTCGAATCCCAGGTCGCTAAGGATTACGGCGGCCTCCTCACCGGTGATGGAATTATTTTCCATAGCCTTCGCGACTTTGAGCAAAAACGGGCGCGCGGGGAGCTCCTGGTCCTCGACGATGGCTGTCCAATCCGTTAATTGTCCTTTCCACTGAAAGGTCTTCGCCGCGTTGATCACCTCATCGCGCGTGGTCCGGATTTTCGGTGCAGCTTTGCGTCGGTCGGTTCCGCGCCGTTCACCTTGACGTCGATCGGGCATGCCTCGGTCCTCCCTGCGGGGAAATCGATTTCAAAAATATTCAACCCGCGAGGCGGAGTCAAGTCCTTCGCACACTCAGGCGCGCTTTAGGGAGTATTGAATTACCGCGAATTACTGAGGCGGAGAGAATATAGTACGACGTCCGATTGTAGCGGCGGTCTATCGACCGTCGCAGAGGAGTTGTCCGTCAGTCCGACGGCCAACTCCTGCAATTCGACGCTCATAGAGCGCCGCTACAGTCAATCGCGACGCGCGCGGTGGTCAGCCGCAGCGCTCGAAATTCAAACTGCGACACTACTTTAGCGCGAACTGCCTTGACGGCAGCCAGAGGGAACTGTACACTTCAAATTATTGAAACGGAGAGTTCGGGACGATGCTCACAAGTTTAGGGAAAAATGCCCCGATGGTTGTTTCCGCTCTGCGCGCCCGAGAGAATTTTGGCAGGCTTCTCAGCCGTCTTAGCGAGGAAGGCCGGTCGATCATCATCGAAAAGCGTGGATCTCCCAAGGCGGTATTGGTCAGCATCCGCGATTACATCAAGCTTGCAGCGCCTGAGCCTGAAGTTTTAAAGGCCATTGGCGAGGAGTCCGAGAGGAACGGGACGAGCAGGTTGACGGCTCGCCAGATCGAGCGAATCATCAAGAGGGCGAGGTCGCAGAAGCCGAAGCGGTGATGTTACCCCTCAGGCTGGTGATTGACACCAACGTGGTGATCTCCGCCGCACTCAAGCCCGCGGGACTGCAACGAACTGTCTTCCTGCTGGCCATTACGAAGCCCGCACGCTGGTATGTCTCTCCCCCCATCTTCGAGGAATACCGTGAGGTTCTTGCCCGCCCGGAGCTGAGAATTCGCCAAGGTCTTCGCCTGAAGCTGCTTCAGCTCATCAAAAGCCATCGCTACATGGTCAATCCTACGGGGACGCTTCAGGTCACAACCGATCCTGCCGACAACATGTTCCTCGAATGTGCCGATGCGGCAAGAGCTGACTATCTCGTGACCGGTAATCAGAAACATTTTCCGAATTTCTGGAAGCAAACGAAAATCGTTTCGCCCCGGGAATTTGTGAGTCTGACTGCCCCACATTTGGCATATACCCGCAAAGGCCGCTTTTCATGATCAACTTTCTGCCGCGACGCGCGGCCCTTGCTGCTGGCTCTGTTCGCGGCAGTGGCGCTGATTGCGGCGGTGATCTCCGCGGCCCGAGCGGCGCGCATCGACCCCATGGTGGCCTTGCGCGATGAATAGGCCTCTTCTTTCAGCGTGGGAACACCCGCGCCTCACTATTCGCCCGAAATCTATACGGAACGACATAAGTGTTTGCATATTTGGCTGTAGCGCGGCGGTCGATGACCGCCGGTCGGCGCTCGCCCTGCGACCCAAAGCCGTCTTCTGGCGACGGGTCGTAGAGCGCCGCTACAATTTATGTCGCTCTGTATATATCACCTTGAGGCATATGGTCGGCTTCCGGCGCGCCGCAAAGTGATAGGCCACCTTGCCGATTCCCAGGGCGATCTCTTCAATGTCGATTTCCCTGAAATTCTCGTGGATTTCCATGGTAATCCAGCGCTCAAAGGCCGCTTCCGCCGCGGGGCAGTCGCCCGGGCGATAAGTGCGGTCACTGCCGGTGTCCTTCGAAACAAAAGGGTATTGGGTGCCTGGAAAGGCGGACCGGTTCTGGAAGAGATCGTAGAGGTAAACCGGGCGGCCGCCGGTGATTAAGCGGGATTTGGTGGTGTCCTAAGTGTGGGTTGCTGCGGAAATGGCTATTCTACTTTTCCGAGGAGTTCGGACTTTTCTTTCTTGGCGGTGGCAAGGTCGCTATCTGCTTGCATAATCTGTTGCCACAACGAGTTAAGATAGGTGTCCGTGATATTCTTCCAATCGATGCCTTCGGACCTTAAAAGAGTTAGGGTAGTCTGGATGTGATTGACGGTTCTCTCGGGGGTAGGTTCACTTAGGCTATCGGAAATCCTGCGGAGGGTAAACGATAAGTCTTTGGCCTTTGCCATTAACGTTCGGAGTCTGTCGGCGGCTTCGTCGATACGTATCTCGATCTTGCCGCGCAGCATGATGGTTTCCAGGTCACTCACGTAATCCCTTCTCCATTCAGCGGGGATGCTCATCGGCGAAGAATCCTACGCTTGCGAATTCGTGTTGGCAAGTAAAATGCGCGTTATTTTCTTCGGTCGAACTGCGATCTATGTGATTACAGTGAAGGTTCCTCAAACTCAAGCAAGATGGAAAACCCAATGCTGTCTTCGCTGATGAGGGTTCGGATCGTGGCGATAGACTGGACAAGATTTACGATAGCTGAATCATTTGTCCTGTAGGCGCTCACGCTCTGCTGGCTTCTCCAAGGTTTTCCACATCGCTCGCAGGAAAGCGGCACATCAATCTTCCGGTCGGCGGAGAAGGTAACGCGGGAATGGCAACTCTTGCACTCCAGAGAGATTGCCTTTATGTCCTCCAGCCCAGCGATAATTCTGCGCTCTACTGTCATTGGGCGGAATCCTACGCTTACATGAAGGAATTTTCAATTGCCTCTTGACTCATGGTGTAGGATTTCGCCATGGGAAACTCAACGAGCATTCCGAGCACGCCAACTCCCGACACGGGGAGGAACAACCAACAGCGCGATACCAATGAGAGGTTTGCGGCAAAGCCGATAGGGCGCCCGATGAGAGCCTTGTCCCCAGGACAGGC
>JASHTO010000712.1 GCA_030040515.1 Terriglobia bacterium | reverse complement strand
GCCGGTCCAGCTAATGATCTCGATCTGGCGGAGTGTGGGGAATCGGCCCAGCGCCACGAGCAGCCCGAAGAGCGCTACGGAAATGACGACGTTCACCGCCGGTCCGGCAAAAGCCACCAGCAGTTCCTGGTTCGGATCCTCGGGCATGCGTTCAAGCCGCGCGACGCCGCCGATGGGAAGCAGCACAATGTCGCGGGTGCGGATTCCAAACCGCCGTGCTGTGAGCGCATGCCCCAGCTCATGCAACACGATGCAGGCGAAGATGACCAGAACAAAAAACAGTCCGAAGAGGGTTCGATGGAGGTTGTGGCTTTCCACCCAAGCGGCGACGACGATGAATCCGACCAACAGCAGGAACGTCGCGTGCATGTAAACATCGATCCCCATCAGACGGCCGATTTTCCACGACCACCGCATGACATGTCCCTCCCTTCTTCCCGCCCCGGCGGAAGTTCAAACGCCCTTCTGGCCGCCACCGGGGGAGCGCCCAAGTTAATTTTAGCTCGGAGCGTTCGGCGTGTCTTGCGCTTGTCGAAGAGCGGAGTGCCTTTTCAGGCTCCGGCCATCCGTATAAACGGGGACCGTGGTGGGATCGTCGGGAGTCACGGCCGCGGGCGTTCGAACTTCACGCCGGCTTGGAATCTACCAATTAGAACTTCAGACCAAATTGTTGGTCTGCCCGATGGCGGTTGCCGCGGCCGGGTCTGCGAATGCCGCCGTGTTCAGCCAGTTGTTGACGTTGTGCGGGCCGGCATGACATTCTGCCCCGGCACCAACAGGGCATGGCATCCCAATCCCGTGGTCGTGGTGTTTTGGCAGCCGATGGTAAAGGGTTGGAAAGCGAGGGGATTCGGCGAGAAAGACCTGCGCCGGATGATCCAATTCTCGGAGGCCTACCCAATTGTCGTATCGCCGCTACGACAATTGGGCTGGACACACTTCCTGCGGCTCATTCCATTTTGTTCCTGATCAAACTCTCGTCAGCTTCCCGGACCCCAGAGATGCTCGGGCGGTCTAAGGGGTTCCCCGATGAGTGGAGAAACGTACTTCCAATATTCCTCCGAAATGCGCGCCTGCTGAGGAACAAATCGCCGGGGCATCACTCGCTCGCACTCGCTCACCTTGGCGAGCGGCACCAATTCCAATTCAACGCCGTATCGACGCGTCGGCTTGCGCCGCAAGGCCACCATCGCGTCAGACTTTCCGGCCACTGCCGACTTCACGGCGAAGCGGCCGATTTCTTCCGCCTCGCGCGCGTCAACCGACGACCGGCAGAGACCAAACGCCCGGCAGAGGATGCCGGGTTTTTCGCTTCGCACGCGCACTTTGAGCTGCGCCGAGACCAGATTGGCTAATTCCGCAGCCACTCCTCCTACCAGGGGCCGCCCTTTGGCGTCCAGATTGCTTCCGTGCGAGGCGAAAAGCATCCTGCCCGCGGCGTCGCGAACCCCTTCCGCCACCACTCCTACAGCCCATCCGCGCTTCTGGAGAATCCGATCCACCCGGTCCACAAATTCCCGCGTGTTGAAGGCATGCTCGGGGACATAAATGAAGTGCGGCGGATCTTCATCGTGCCGGCGCGCCAGGATCGACGCGGCGGCAAGCCATCCCACGTTGCGGCCCATCACCTCGATGATCGATACAAGAGAGGGAAGCGCGCGCTGGTCAAGGCCGATCTCCCGCACCGCCGTCGCCACAAATCGCGCGGCGCTGCCGAATCCGGGAGCGTGGTCGGTTTCGCACAAATCATTGTCGATGGTTTTGGGAATGCCGATGGTGTTGAGCGCGTAGCCCTGCACCGCCGCGGCACGGGAAATCCGCAGAGCCGTGCCCATCGAGCCGTTCCCGCCGGCGTAGAAGAAGTGCTGAATCTCCCGGTGGCGGAAAAATTCAAGAATGCGCTCGATGTGCGCGTCGGTCACCTCGCCGCGGAAACTGCCGATCATGGACCCCGGCTGACCTGCCAGACGCGCGATGCGAGGAAGGGGAACTCTCAGCAGATCGAAGACGTCTCCCCGGAACAGTCCTGCAAATCCTCCTTGCGCCGCCCAGAGCCGCCGGAATCGCGCGTGGCCTTCCCTGACCGTCCCAAACAGGCTGGCGTTCAGGACGGAAGTAGGGCCGCCTCCATGCGCGATAAATGCGTTCGCCTTGGACAAGCCTTTCCTCCTCTTAGGCTTAACCCCTTCTTGGGAGGTGTTGTGGCACTTCGTGGCAGGGTCGTGTGGTGGTCCCTCTTGAAAAGCTTGAGTAGCCACAGTGAATTCAACTCTGCGCGAAGTTTGTACAGCACAGAGAAACTCCCCCCCGCCGCGAGGGAACCCGGTCACTGGGCCGCCGCTCGCCGCGAACTTCTTGCCGCCTTCCGATGCTTGATTATGCGCTTCGGTAGAGCTTGGTCATCACGAATTCTCGATGCCCCAAAGCTTCGGCGGCGGTCAGCCGGCCATTGCAGGTTCGAACCATCATGCTCAAGAGCTTCTCGCCGGCCTGGTCAAGCGACATGTCACCCGTTAGCATCCCCGAGACATCCACATCGATGTGTTCGCGCATCGTCCGGCAAGTCAGGGGATTTGCCGAGATTTTAATCACCGGCTCGATGGGATTGCCGACGATATTTCCCTGCCCGGTTGGAAACAGGTGGAGCGCGGCACCCGACGCCGCCCAAAGAGTCACCGCTTCAGCAGCCGCGGATGAAGTATCCATGAACCAAAGGCCTTTGCCCTTCGGCGCCTCCGCCGGCCCCAGAACGCCCACAAATTTGCAGCGCCCGATCTTTTGAATGTTGCCCATCGCCTTCTCTTCAATCGTGGTCAGGCCGCCGCGAATGTTTCCCTTGGTGGGTTGAGATTCGGAAAGATCATCGGTTTTGCACTGATTGATGAAGTCGTTATAGTTGTTCCAAACCTTCATGAATGCGTCCGCCACTTCCGGCGTGGCTGCGCGTTTCTTGACGATGTGCTCGGCGCCGGTCAGTTCGGAAGTTTCACCGAACGAGGTTGTGCCGCCCGCTTCCACCAGCCAGTCGAACACTCTTCCTACGGTCGGGCAGGAGGCGAGCCCGGTTGTGGTGTCCGATTCGCCACACTTCGTCGAAACGTAAACCTCGTCAAGCGAGCATTCCTCACGAGTGGCCTCGGAGGCATTCTGAACAAATTCCATCGCCTGGCGCGACGCCTCTTCGATGATCTTCAAGTCACCACTTCGCTCGATCGAAAAACCGGCCACCGGCTTGCCTGTGGCAGCGATGCCGTCCACGATTCGGCTGGTCCATCCTGGCTCAATGCCGATCACCACCGCGGCCGCTACATTCGGATTGGCTCCCGTGCCAATCATGGTGCGAAAGAAGAGTTCCAGATCTTCGCCGAACTGCAACCGGCCGTAGGCATGCGGCAAAGCCAGCGTGCCCTGGATTACTTTCGCCACCGCTTCGCAAGCGGCGTTGGAAATGTCATCAACAGGAAGGATCACGACATGATTGCGGATTCCAACCTGTCCATTTTTCCTGCGGTAACCTTGAATTTTGGGAATTTTCACCATGCTTTTCACCTTTTGATCATCGAATTGTGCGGGAGTACGGGATGCGCGGTCCGATTACCCGCAGCTACTTTGCCGATCCGTTCATCCTGCTCATAGAGGAGGCACCAACCGCTGACTGCGGCACAGCTTCCCAAAGGCCAGGCTCCTTCCGGCCATTTGGCAAATCGCAGAGCAGTTTATCAGAATGACGAGCCCCCAACCAATCTTAATATCTTATATATTATTTGCAGGTCGAAAACTCAGCGGCTCCCCCCAAGAGCGGCGCTCCACCTCCCGATTCCTCCGGCCCAACCCTCTTTACCGCGCTTTAGGAGCAGCTTGGGCTGAAATTGGAGTCTGCCAAAGGCTCGGTGGATATCCTCGTCATCGAACACATCGAGATGCCTTCCGAAGATTAACCCGAGACAGGATCGAGTTTCCCCACAATGAACCAATAAGCGAATGCGCCGGCTGCCAGAACCCCCGCCGCCAAGGCGAAGCCCGGCAAGTACGAGCCGGTTTTGGCGATCAGGAATCCCGTGGCGATGGGCGCCAGGATGCCGGCAATATTTCCCGCGAAGTTTTCAACGCCTGTCCAGATGCCCACCTCGTTGGGTGGCGCGCAAGCCTGAAGAATGGCGAACATGTTCCCCGTGGCCAGTCCGACGAGCGAGCTTCCCATGAGAAACAGGAGAGCGCCCTGTGGAGTTTCCGCGCGTGCGGCGGGAATGAGCAGAATTCCCGAAAAAAAGGAGACGGCGAGGACAACCTTGCGCGCGCG
>JASHTO010000063.1 GCA_030040515.1 Terriglobia bacterium | reverse complement strand
TCTGGCAGAAATTAGAAGACTGCTGGATTCGGAAATAGTGCTGGCGCGTCAGCTCTTCACGATCGCGCAGGAAGACTCACGCCTTGGCTTTGAGCCCACATGCCAGTATTTCTACCTGCCCATTGATCTGGTGGAAAAGGTAGTCAATTGCCGTTGGTTGTTGGGGCAATTTGAAGGGCGTTCTGAGGCGAGGTCATGAGAGCGATGTCCGCTTAACCGTGGTTAAGTATCTTGTTTCTGGAGCAGTTTATGGCGACTTTCAAGCTTTCGCGGCGATCCTTTTGCGCCTCGTGCGTCGGCATCGCAATGTTTGGAGGCGCTGAGAATGCCACTGCCGATCAGATTGTTCTGCCAGAGGGCGATACACGATCCCCCATTATGGCCAGGTATTTTCCCGATCGGGTCCACGAGTTCGTGTGGCGCAATTGGAATGCTGTCGGACCGGCGAAACTCGCGAGCGTACTGGGTGCCTCCGTAGCGGACGTTACGAATATAGCAAAATCGATGGGTTTGCCCCCGGCGATTCCAGTTCCCATCGACATGAAGGAACGAGGGTACGTAACGATTTTGCACAGGAACTGGCACCTTCTGCCGTACGAGCAATTGCTGCAGCTTGTGGAAATGACTCCTGAACGTCTGGACTTTGCGCTTCGCGAGGATGATTTTCTCTGGCTCAAACTTGGAGGACTGAAGCCCAAATGCGAGCCGCTCCGCTATCAGCCTCCGGACGAAGCTGGGCGTCGGCGGGCTGCCGAAATCCGCCGGATTGTCGAAACTGATTTTGGCGAGGAGATCTATCGTTCCGGTGAACCCCGATTCGAATTTTTTCGCAAGCTCTCCACACTACCGAGCACCGGGACCTCTCAATCCGTCCCCGCCCAGGCCGCACCGCTAAGAATCGTCTACCCTTACGGCATCGCTTACGGAGAGCCCCTTTTGGACCCCAAGCTGAATACTTACTCTGAGGGTTTATTGGAACGCTTGGCGACCACTGGGGCTAATGGCATTTGGCTTCAGGCGGTTCTTCGCAACCTAGCTCCGGGCGGGAAGACATTTCCGGAATTTGGGAACGGCTCGGATACGCGTTTAGCTAGCCTTCGAACCCTGGTGGATCGGGCACGGCGTCATGGCATTGGTGTCTATTTTTATCTAAACGAACCGCGGGCAATGCCCGAGGCTTTCTTTAAGACGCGGCCGGAGTTGGCGGGAGTGCACGAAGACGGATTTGCCACTTTGTGTACGTCGCAGCCGGTTGTTCGAAAGTGGATCGCTGATGCCTTGGCATATGTCTTTTCCAACGTGCCTGGACTGGCCGGCATTTCGACGATCACGGCCTCGGAAAACCTGACCAACTGCGCCTCGCACTACCACGCCGATCAGTGCCCGAGATGCCGCACCCGTACCGATACGGAAATTATTACTGAGCTTGTCGCAACGATGGAGGAGGGAATTCATCGCGCAAATCCGGGGGCAAATGTCATTGTGTCCGACTGGGGCTGGCGGCGACACGGTGACTCGGTGGACATCATCCAACGGCTGCCGAAAAACGTTTGGTTCTTATCTGTGAGCGAATGGGCCAAGCCCATTGAGCGCGGCGGGATAAAGAACAAGGTCAACGAATATTCAATTTCTGCGGTTGGGCCAGGTCCGCGGGCCGCGCGACACTGGACGGCTGCCCGGGAGTGCGGCCTTAAGACCGTCGCGGAAGTCCAATTCAACAACACCTGTGAATGCGCCAGTCTCTCGTATCTTCCCGTGATGGACCTGATCGCCGAACATATCCATAACCTGGAACCCTTCAAGCTTGACGGAATGTTTATCGGCTGGACGCAGGGCGGCTATCCCTCGCCTAATTTCGAGATTGCCCGGCAAATGACCCTTAGTCAGGATCCCACCTCGGAGTCGGTTCTTGACGGTCTAGCGCGCGATCGGTACGGTTCCGAAGGCGCCCCACGTGCGCGTAAAGCTTGGAGCCTGATGAGCGAGGCATTTCGTCAATACCCGTTTGATATTGACGTGGTTTATACCGCCCCGGTTCAGATTGGGCCGGCCAATCCGCTCTACTCCTTCTGCACCGGCTATCGGGCGACGATGTGGGGATTTCCCTACGACGATTTGGAAGGATGGCGCGGACCCTACCCGCCCGAAGTGTTCGCGCAGCAGTTCGACAGAGTTGCCGACGCTTGGCAGCCAGGAGCCGAGGACCTGAAGGCAGCCGTTGAAATGGCACCGGAAAATCGCCGCGAAGCGGTTAAGGGTGATCTCAGATTTGCTCAAGCCGCAGGCATAATCTTTAAGTCGACGGCCAACCAAGCCCGTTTCATTTTGGCCCGGGAAGTTCTTGCCAAGCCCCTTTGGGACTCACTGAATGGGCAGCCTGCCGAAGTGCGGCAACAGCAGCTTGCGGAACTCAAGCGATGTTTGAAATCCGAAATTGAACTGGCTCGCCAGCTCTTTGTTATCGCGCACGAAGATTCGCGTATAGGGTACGAACCCACTTGCCAATACTTCTTCCTGCCCTTGGACCTGGTGGAAAAAGTCATCAATTGTCGCTGGCTGCTTGCGCAATACGATGATCCAGGATTCAACTAGGAAGACTTGCAAGGAGCAGCGAAGCATGAGTGAGTGCTGGTTATAATGCACCTTCAGAAACGGGGATCTGGTACTTGAATCGTAGACGATTTCTCAGCGTAAGTCCGTTGTCGGCATGGGCCCCTACCCTGGTATTGAGAAATGGACTCTCCCTGGAACGTGCTCAAAACCAGGAAGGAGCACGCTTCTCGGATTTTGATTCGCAGGCGTTCGCTGCCCTGCCGCCTGAAAAATCATATGCATTTCACAACTTGCTCTCCAACGGCGGATGGCAACTGAGGCGTGCGGCCCACGTCTACCCGACTCCCAGCGAGATGGCAATTGCAGAGAGTGGTTGGTCCATTTCAATCAAGTCCGGCGCCGGTGAGCCTTTGCGACGGGCGGCAGACGATCTGCGCGGCTATCTTAGCATCGGTATGAACACACAGGTGCAACAAGAAGCTCCATCTTCCGTTGCTGATTGGGCGAGCCGAAAGAGGGCTATTATCGCGGGTACCCGTGCGGACCTGCCGGGTTGTGGGTCTTCTCTGACTGGAAGTAAGGATTATGAGCTAAAGGTCAGCGAGGATCGAATTGTCGTGTGCGGATACGACGAACTTGGCGCTGCGCATGGACTTTATAATCTTGAAGAGCGCATGGATTTGCGCGAAGCCCCTTTTCTGCCACGCGATCTGAATACGGTCCGTCACAGCCTGCTTAAGGTACGCATGACGATGTCGGGACTCGGCTGGATGGAATGGCCGGATCAATATTTGGCGTGTGTCGCTCGTCACGGTTTCGATGCGATTTTCGAGTCGGTGTATTCCAATCCAGATGGTTCGGTTGCTCCGACTTGGCTCGCTGACATACCGTATGGTGTTTCCTACCGATTCCGAAGGCAGAACCCTGCCCACCTGCGCGATGTGGTGCGTCGGGCGGCGGGATACGGGATTCGGGTTTACTGTCCGATAATATACCACTTGGATGGTACGACCCAAAACGAGGACGGACTGCGAGCCCTCGTTCGGAATGTCGTGACGCAATTTCCAGAGGTTCGGGGATATGTACTTCTGACAGAGGGTTTCTGGTACAAGACATGGTTCGGCGCGGGTGGGCACGGAGCCATCGATCTGCGCGATTGGGTTAGAAACTGGGCGAAAGGTGTCAGTATTGTTGCCGAGGAATGTTACAAGCTCGATCCCACCGTCGAGGTGCTGCCATGGGATTACAATATTGACTTCCGCCCATTCCAAGCTGATCTCAAGAAATTCGTCATTGACCAGCTCGCCCCCAGCACCATCCCACTGGTAACCTGGGAAAATGGTAAGAGCCTTACCTTTGATGGTGAGAACGGCTATGTACGAGATTATTCCATTAGCGAAATTGGCCCTTCGGAAGTAGCGGCGGCGCAAATTGCTGAGGCGAAGAAGCGGGGTATGCGAGGAATCTATACGAACGCAGATACCTGGTCAAGCAATCAGTTTGGGACTTTTCCTTACCTGCCGTTCCCGTATCAATGGTACGAGCGTTACCGGGCTCTCGAAGAGCATGGCATCGATGGAACACTGGAATGTTGGAGTATAGGGCTTAAGCCGAATTTTGTTGCGGAAATGAGAACCTGGTACTGCTGGAGCGACGCGCCCACGCTGGAGGTTTTGCTGCGGCAGATAGCGCGTCGCGATTTTGGCCCGGGTTCCGAGGAACTCGTCTTGGAGGCCTGGAAGCGATTCAGCGCCGCCATCCGCATGGTTCCCGATACCGGCCCGACGGCAGGCGGCAATAATGCCGTGGCCAATCCTCTCTTTTTTGAGGAGCCCGAGTCCCACATCATGACTCTAAAACATTCCTTTTTTGATCAGCAGGAGTGGGTAGAGGCTAGTAATGCGAACCCCTATTGGCCTTACGTCTTCCGTGACTACCTTATCTATCCGGATTTCACCAACCAAGTCAATAAGGCCGAGGAGTACGCGAAGCCGTTCAGCCTCAAGGTCTTCAAGAAATACCTTCGACTGGCTTCAGCGGGGATGGAAAAGGGACTGCAAAGCTACCGGCGTGCAGCGCTGAATGCGCCAGCCGCAAAGAAACGGAATGCTTTCCGCGAGGTTCTGCTGGCGGAACAGATTGAGCGCATGATGCGAAGCAATGAAGCGGTGCTGGAGTTCGAAGACTTACGGTTCCGCCTGGCGAAGACGAACGATCCTTCGGAGCGCTTAAGGATGTTAGGCCGTATGAAAGAAATCGTCCAAGAGGAAATTACTCGAACAAGAGCCTCACTCGAGACGGCGCGGCGGGACTCCCGCCTCGGATTTGAGTGGGAAAATGATTACATGTACTGGCCGGAAGTCCTGGAAAAAAAACTTCAATTGTTGCAAATCACTTTGATTGAGCAAATTCCAGCCTATCAACGCAAGCACAGCTGAGGGCTTTCCCTTCTCGACTGGCATTCGGGAGGCTGAGATGGTTTCAAAGAGGGCAGATTCCAAATTAGGTGGGAGGAACGATGCCAGCATTGAATAAGTTGCGCATTGGCCTGATTGGCTGTGGTTCATTCGGCGAGAGCCACTTAGCGACCGTGGGGGGCATTCCGTATGCAGAGGTGGTCGCGGTTGCGGACAGAAATGCCGACCGCGCAATTACCATTGCTGCGCGCTACCAGATTCCAAAAGTTACCAAGGACTTTCGGGAATTGTGTGAATTACCGGAAGTCGACGCCGTAAACGTTGTAACCACGGAGGATCAACACCTTGAGCCCGTGCTGTGCGCTCTTGCGCATGGCAAGCATGTTTTTGTTGAAAAGCCAATGGCCACTAGAGTCGAGGACGCGCAGAAGATGGTGGATGTCGCGCGGAAAACAAATCTCATTCTCATGCCTGGGCATGTTTGCCGCTTCGAGACGAAGTTCGCCACCGTCAAGGAGCAGCTTGCTTTGGGTCAACTTGGTCGGATCATTTCGATCTCAGCTCGCCAAAATCGTCCCAAGGGGCTGGGTGCCGTCTATAAGCGAACTCACCAGGTTTTGGTATGCTCCATTCACGAGATCGACCTCATGCTGTGGTACACCGGGTCCAAGGTGAAGCGAGTACGCGGTTACGAATATCGGATCGATGCGGGAACTGGGCCGGATTTGACGTGGGGGATCTTGGAATTCCACGGGGGCGCCCTGGGCTTTGTTCAGACGATGTGGCTAGTGCCTGATAACGTACGCGTTAATGACGATGGCATGCAAATAATAACCGAATCGGGAGTGGCGAACATTGAGATGAATTACGGTATCAGCCTTTGGAAGGAAGAGGGGCCCGAGATTCCCGAAGTAAGCTATGAACCTCGCCTCCGCGGTTCAGTTTTCGGGGCTCTCCGGGAAGAGCTCAGCTATTTCGCGCTTTGCGTGTTGGAGGGCAAACAACCCACTGTTGTGACCGCCGAGGAGGGGGTGGAGGCGGTACGTACAGCGGTTGCCTTAGTGGAGTCAGCTAGTTCTGGCCGGGAGATATCTCTGGCCTAGCGGATTGCGTACTCAGCACCGACGCGCTCCATCGGTTTCGGTAAGGCTGGCATTGGCCTCGGAAGTTCGTAACACCCAGGTTGTCTTTTTCTACTCTTGTGAGCGAATCTGAGCGGTTTAGGGGCAACATCAGGGGCAGGGGATTCGAGGTTAAGGTTTCTACCCATCGGAGAAGGACCGGAGGGCTGCATCATGGCGCGAGCTCGAAAATCTGACATCGTATTACTGGCTTTGGTCAGTTGTGTTTGGGGCGCGGGATGTACCGCCATCAAGTATACACAGGACTGGATGGGTCCGGTCGTATTGAATTTGTGGACGCTGGGAATTTCCCTTTTGGCTCTCTTTCCTTTTGCCTACGATGAGTATCGGCGAAAGGAAGCAGTGCGCAGAGTCCTGGCGGTGACCGACTACCTCGATTATATCGTGATGGGGTTAGTTGGCCTCACCTCGATGACGTTGCTCTACACTTGGGGAGCCCGGCTTTCACTGGCTTCGAATCTTGCCTTGGTTACGACAGCGGTCCCGATTCTGACTGCCTTGATTGCCGTCATTGTCCTGCGAGAACGGCTTACGCGGCCGCGTGTCATAGGTTTCATCATTGCCATGCTAGGAGTTCTGATCATTTCTGATATTCAGTGGGGCACTCTAGGTTTACTCGGTACCTATCTATTCGGAAACCTTCTTTTGACAGCCGGGGCCGTTGGAAATGCCATCTATGTGGTTTATTCAAAGAAACTACTGAATCACTCCGGGCCTATGACCGTGCTGTTTTGGGGACAGGCTCTTGGCTTTATCGGAAGCCTACCCTTTCTCTTCTTTGAGCCTTTCAAATTGGATTCAGTCAAGATGTACACGCTTTCCACCTGGGCGGCCTTAATATTTTTGGGAGCGATCTTCTATGCTTATGTCATGGTCATCTTCTACAGGATTCTTGTTCGCCTCGACGCCGGTCAAATCATGGTGTTTGCCTACCTTCAACCTGTCTTTGGCATCATCTCGGCTGCTATCCTCTTACATGAAAGTATTACCGTCAACATGGTGATCGGAGGATTGTTGGTGGTTGTCGGCACGCTTGTTGTCGCCTTGGAACGGCCCGCTCCTCTGGATGTTGCGGCCGAGTCAGCTTTACGAGAGCGAGGGTTTTCTGAGAATTAGTAACGCGTGATGATTTGGATTCCGTGAAAATTCGACCATCATCCGAGGGTTTAGGCAGAGCCCATGGGCACACGACGGGTTTCTAACGAATTAACAGAATTAAACCGGTCTATGATCTTGAGCATTCCGAGAAAGAAAGAGATGCATTTTGCAATTCTTTCGATGGACATGGCACGGCGGTTGGCAGTCCAAGTGGAGAAAGCACATGTCGGAAATTGCAGGAGCAGTCCGCTACCAGCAGGAGGAGTAAGATCGTGAAAAAGAAATTCATTACGTTCGGAAACCCGCGGAACGCTTCGGACAATGGTACCCACGGAGTCAGGGTCGGGAACCTTGTCTTCGTGGGCGGTCAGATGTCTCTCGACGAGCACGGAGAGGTCATCGGATCGGATGTCACCACGCAATCACAGAATGCATTTGAAGCGGTGAAGCGTGTCTTGGCCGAGGCTGGCGCCACGATGGGGGATGTAGTTAAACACAATGTGTATTTTCAGTGCGACGGGGATGAAGCTGAGGTCGCAAAATTCATCGCGGATCTTGATCAGGTTCGCGTCCGATACTTTTCCGACCCTGGCCCCACAACCACCGAGACGCGGTTTGGGCTCAGCAGCAAAGGAGCGCTGATCCTCGTTGACGCGTGGGCAGTCGTTGACGCCGAAAAGGTACGCCTAATGCCACCCGGGCATTGGAGCTGGAACAAGCATCTGCCCTTCACCCACGGCTGGAAGGTTGGCGACATGATCTTCGTCGGCGGCCAGCGATCACTCAACAAGGATGGTCGCTTAGTTGGCGCTGCGGACATCGAAGTGCAGACCGACAACACGTTTCGTAATCTGGACACAATGCTAAAGGCAGGAGGTGGCAACCAGCAGAACCTGATGCGGCAGAATACCTACTATCGTTACTTTGGCCAGGGTTCGGAAGTGACGGACTTTTGGGAAAAGATGACCAACGTCCGCAGGCGGTACATGTCGGTTCCCTCGGCGGCCGGTGCAGGGATCCGGGCCTCGGGATTTCCCCTCGACGGGGAGGTTATCCAAGTTGAGGGCATTGGTGTTTTGGGGGAAAACCGGCATCGGCTCCAGCCCGAAAATCATTGGGACTGGAGCATTCCCAACAGTCAGTTTACCCAGGGTTGGCAGATTGGTAACCTCGCGTTCATCGGAGGCCAGATCTCTGCCGACAACAAAGCACACGCCGTCGGGAAGGACATTGCAACTCAGACTCGCAACGTATTCAAGTTTATCCGGAGTGTCCTTCGGGAGGCTGGGCTCGACGAGAGCGATGTGGTCAAGCTGTATATTTACTACTATGGTGGCGAGTCTTGGGATCAGATCGCCCAAACCACCGCAACCGTCGTGGACATTCAGCGCGAGTTCTACCCGGAGCCCGGCCCAGCTTCGACCATGGTTCGTGCTTCTGGTTTCGCGTTTGAAGATCTGCTGATCGAGATCGAGGCGATGGCAATTTGTCGCGATTGATCGATTCCAACCAGATGAGTAGCGTCTCGGATACTCCTCCCTGTGGAGGACTACGTCCAAGCTGTGGGCATCGGGATGGAAGTGATTGAACCAGCGAGCCTCCACCTCGACGTTGAGGTCGCCAGAATCTCATAGAGTGCCGGGAGAGGCGGACTTTCTGCTTGCCGTCGCGACGGTAGGCGGAGAATCCCAAGAATTGGCTTCGCTTAGGAAAACGTCATGAGTTCACGACCCACAGGAGTCCCCGCTGTCGCTTTGTATGATATCCAGTCGGCGCAGAGCGTAATTGCGGGGAGGATCATTCGCACACCCTTGTTGTTGAGTGATGCCGCCAGCGAGGTGGCAGGGCTTCCTGTGTTTTTGAAACTTGAAAACTTGCAGCGCACGGGGGCGTTCAAGGTACGCGGTGCGTTGAACAAGCTCAACAGCCTTACTTCTGAGCAGAGAAATCGGGGGGTGATTTGTGCTAGCTCCGGCAATCACGGGCTGGGCGTCGCTTATGCGTCGGCCTGTTTTGGGGTGAAAGGCATTGTTGTCCTGCCTGATAACGCGAATCCTCACAAGCTTACCATGTTAAAAAGAACAGGCGCCGAAGTCGTAACTTATGGGACCACATCGGATGCCAGGCAGCAAAAAGTCGATGAGCTCAGTCAGCAATACGGCTACACTCAGGTGCATCCCTTCGCTGACCCTGTCGTCATAGCTGGCCAGGGAACGATTGGGCTGGAGATCCTCGCAGATTTACCGGAATTTGACGAACTGTATGTTCCAATTGGTGGAGGTGGGTTAATTTCAGGGATTGCAGTCGCCATCAAAGAACTGCGTCCCTCGACACGCCTTTATGGTGTAGAGCCCAAGAACTCCAATGCATTGTGGGAGGCGCTGCGCCACAAAAGGCCATTCGCTCTGCCTACCGTTGATACCATCGCTGATGGGCTGGCTGCGCGCATCACCGAGCAGGTTAACTACTCGTTGGTATCCCGATTCGTTGACGATATAATCTTGGTTCCTGACGGCGAAATTGTGAAGGCAACGCTATTCTTGCTCGAAAATGCGAAAGTAATGGTCGAACCGTCCGGCGCCGCCAGCTTCGCGGGCCTTCTGGCAAACGCTAAGCGTCGGGGGAAGGTTGTAGCCATATTAAGCGGAGGCAATATCGCCTTGCGCCAGATGGAAGAACTCCGCGGCAAGATGCTGGGGAACTGATTGGACTCGGTCGAGTCGCAGGAATCATGGAGTTTGCCAAGCCTTGTGAGGCGACGCTATTGTGGGGAGCGAATCGGTTTCCGCCGCGGATGTGCAGCAGTACAACGCTGCGTCGCGATTGCTCCCCCCGGTTTGCTCGGGCCAGTGCGAATTTATCCTGTCGCCACACGCTGCGAGCATTCGATATTCGGCTGCCTCTCCAGCACGATGTCCGCCACAAAATTGGGCGCGCTGGTTCTGATTTCTAAGTCTTATTGGGAGGAGTGCTGGGCGATTACTCAGAAATGGAACTGAGCCGCAACGTCTTCCTTTCTCCGTGGCAAACTCGGCTGCATTCGGTTGCAAATTCCTCCAACCCCTCGACGATCTTGCCCCAGACATTTAGGCTCACCATCCCAGAAGGAATATAGAAACGACATTCGTCGTCGTATATGAAGGCCACGTCCCAGGCCTCTTCTTTCATGAATCGATACATTCCCGCAGGGCGGTGCATCCAGCAGACATCACCACGCGCCGGGTATGTCGTGGCATTTTCAATCCCAATAGAGGTGGCATCGACACCCGCGCGTGCTTCTGGCGGGACGAGGGCCGCAACCTCTGGTCCAGACCATCGTGCATGCACGGCGTTCACTTGGTATCCACCCTTTAAGATCTGCCATAGCGCCGCGCAAGTTCGCGGCGCATCGCTCTCCAACAGTTCGACAATAGCCTTCACACCAGTTTCCAGCACCTCGACCTGAAACCGCTTTGCCATTCCACGCACCTCCGAGTCTCTCGGACCTCGTCGCCCTCAGGCTATTCGTTTCAAATCTCCGCCGAGCCTCCTCTGTAAAGGGGTACTCACGTCATCGCCGCCGAGCCTTCAGGCACTGTGAAGGTATTGTAAATATTCCGCTGGATATTTTCTACCCCGAAGAAAGTTCAGGGTTTACTAGAGAATTGCTTTACGTAACTCAGCCTAATGCCCCATAGATAAACTACCTTAGGGCAGCCGCTGGAGAGAAGGAGGAGTGTTAGTGGGTGTTTAATGGAGGACACTGCCCACGGTCAAGTTCAAAGCAACGCCGCGTGAGATCGGCGTAAGCGTCCGAAGGTCACGGTCTTGACAGGTGGTGCGTAGATGTAAGTGTCCACTTGTAAGTGTCCACCTCAAGATTGGTGGACACTTGGGAGTTTGGGTGGGTTACTTCGGAGTAGAGGGTGTTGCATCGGGCTGTAATCGGAGGTTCCAGGGCAGCAGTTCCTTGATGCGGTTGATCGGGTGGTCGGCGATGCGGGTGAACACGTTCCGCAGGTAGTTTTCGGAGTCGAGCCCGTTAAGTTTGGCGGTTCCGATCAGGGTGTAGAGGGCAGCGGCGCGTTCGCCGCCACGGTCGGATCCCGCGAAGAGGTAATTCTTCCGACCCAAAACGACCGCGCGCAAGGAGCGTTCCGCCGCAGAATGCCGACTTCCGGATTATGCCGCGGCGTTTCACCTCCAGCGCGTAACGAGCGGCAGTCGGCCGTATTGATTGTTGCGGAAGCGGCATAATCGGTGTGGTCTCATCATTCCGGCAATGTGCCGGAAAAAGGAGAGACCACATGATAACGAACTTTTCGGAAGTTTTTCGACTCGGCCCGTTTCAGCACCACGTTGATTCCTTTGTCGACTACGTGCGCGCCAAGAGGTACGCACCCGAATCAGTGGCTCTAAAGAAATCGATAATTATGGCCTTCGCTCGCTGGAGCCAAAGCCAAGGGGTTGGTATCGACAACCTCAGCGAGGACTAGCGGCGTTCGTAAAGCGCAGACTCCTCCGACCTGCTTCAGCGGTGGAGATGAAGGCTTTGCGTCAATTCCTAAGGTATCTGCGCGTCGAGCGCGAAATGCCGGTTTCAGCGACAGGCAAATCTGCTTCGCCGGTTGACGACCTGATCGAGCGCTACGTTCACTATCTTCGCTCTGAGCGCGGGCTGACCAAGAATTCGGTACTGGTTTACGCTCCGTGCGTTCGCGAGTTTCTTACTTATCGATTGGCGAAAATGGGCAATCTCGCCCTCCAGACGTTGGAGGCTGAGACGATCCAGGCGTTTCTCCTGGAGCGGATCGCCCATCGCTCATCGGAGCCGGCGCGACTTATCTCCGTTGCCATCCGCTCCATGCTCCGCTTTCTTTTCCTCCGCAGCGAGACACCTCGTGATCTGTCACCCGTCGTGCCCAGGGTCCGGACGTACCGGCAGTCGGGCGTGCCTGCAGTTCTATCTCCCCAGGAAGCGGAAAGTGTGCTGTCGGCCACAGATCTCACCGCGAAGCGCGGGCGGCGCGACTATGCAATCCTACTTTTGCTCGCGCGCCTTGGTCTGCGGGCGGGTGAAATCGTTTCGCTTGAACTCAGTGATGTTCAGTGGCGTACGGGCGAGATCCTCGTGCGCGGCAAGGGCTGCCAACTGGATCATGTGCCGCTCCTCGCGGATGTCGGCGAAGCCCTTGCGCTCTACCTCCGGGAGGATCGCGGGACAAGTATCTCCCGGCGGTTCTTTCTCCGTCTGATGCCGCCACGCACCGGATTGACGGGACCTTGCTCGATCGGCCACATTGTGCGGCTTGCCCTCGCTCGCGCTGGCGTTCGGCCACAACATCGTTGTGTAGCACACCTTTTTCGACACAGCCTCGCCACTCGCATGATCCGCCACGGTGCATCGATGGCAGAAATCGCCGAGGTCCTGCGGCATCGCTCCCAGAGCACCACCGCCATTTACGCCAAAGTCTCGTTCGACGCGCTTCGCACCGTGGCTCAGCCGTGGCCCGTCAGCGGAGGTGCCCAATGACCCTTCGCGAAGCCCTCTTGCAGTATGTGACCATCCGACGGGCACTCGGCTCCAAACTCGCGGAGCCGGAGAGAACGCTCGGACAGTTCGTAACTTTCCTCGAACGTGAGCATTCGTCGCGTATCACCACAGCATCGGCTCTCCGTTGGGTGATGACGCCGCAAGGGGTACAGCGCGCGACGTGGGCCCGCAGGCTATCCATGGTCAGAAAATTTGCGACTTGGCTCAATGCCTTCGATCCCCAAACTGAGGTGCCTCCGCGGAGACTCATCCCGGGTCATCGACGACGCAACCGACCGCACATCTTCTCGGATTCGGAGATAGGCTGTCTCATGGCCGAAGCAAGCCGACTGAGATCGTCCACGGGATTGCGTCCGCTGACATATACGACTCTCATCGGACTGCTGGCCTCCACGGGCCTCCGTCCTGGGGAAGCACTGACACTCGACAGGTCCGATGTCGATCTTGAGAACGGGATTCTGTCGATTCGGCAGACAAAGTTTGGAAAATCGCGCTTTGTTCCCCTCGATTCCTCCACCCGCGAAGCCCTGCAACGGTATGCCCAACAGCGGGACGCCCTGTGCCTCCGACCCCGGAGTTCTGCGTTCCTCCTTGCGGAGCGTGGTATGCGAGTCCAGGGATCGGCGGCCCGACGAACGTTCGCGGCGATCTCGTGTGCAATCGGTCTTCGACCTCCAAGTGTCGGAAGGCGTCTGGGGCGCGGTCCACGCCTCCAGGACTTTCGTCATAGCTTCGCAACACAACGGCTTGTTGAGTGGTACCGGGCCGGACTCGATGTTGAACGATAGTTGCCGAAACTTTCCACCTATCTCAGCCATGTCGAAATCGGGCTTACCTACTGGTATATCGAGGCCGTTCCCGAATTGCTGGCCCTCGCAACCAAGCGTCTTGGCGCCGTGCACCTACCAGGAGGTAAGCAATGAACACCTCCAGCTTTCCTGCTCTCCTCCAGCGGTTCTTCACGGATCGGTTGATAACCCAACAAGGCGCCAGTCCCCACACCGTGGCGGGCTACCGTGACACCTTCCGTCTCTTGCTGCAGTTCGCCAAGGACCGTCTCGGGCGGGCTCCATCCGCGCTACGCCTCGAGGAGCTCAACGCGGAGTTCCTGGAAGCGTTCCTCGAACACTTGGAACACAGCCGAGGCAACCGGCCACGCACGCGCAACCATCGTCTCTCGGCGCTTCATGCCTTTTTCCGATACGTTTCGCTCGCGGAGCCGGCATACAGCATGCAGTGCCAACGTATTCTTGCGATTCCTGTGAAGCGCTTCGAGAGAGGACCGGTGGAGTTCATCAACGAGGAAGAAGCCACAGCCTTGGCGTCGGCGCCGGATACTCAGACATGGATTGGCCGCCGGGATCGTGCGCTCCTCCTGGTGGCGGTTCAAACCGGCATGCGGAACAGCGAACTCACCTCGTTGCGCTGCCAGGATGTAGAACTCCGAGCGGGTGCTCACATCCGCTGCTTCGGGAAAGGGAGGAAGATGCGGCGTACACCCTTGAGGCCGGATGTGGTCAGTGTCCTCAAGGCTTGGATGTCGGAACGCGGCGGAGAGCCAGCGGACCCGGTCTTCCCCAGTTCACGCGGTGGAACACTCAGCGCCGATGCCTTCCAGCGTCTCGTCACACGACACGTAGCTCGCGCCAGCCATACCTGTCCTTCCTTGAAAACGAAGACTGTTACCCCGCACACTCTTCGTCACGCCGCGGCCATAGCGCTGCTTCGAGGCGGCATTGACCTAACCGTAATTGCTCTTTGGCTCGGCCATGAGTCGACGGAGACAACCGAGATTTACTTGCATGCCGACATGCAGCTCAAAGAGCGTGCACTGGCCCATTCCAATCCGTCCGGTGCTGTCCCCGGTCGGTATCGGCCTTCGGATCGCCTCCTTGCCTTTCTGGAAGGTCTCTGATTATGCCGCTTGCAAGTTGTCCAGACATCCGTGCTCCGTGACACACGACTCGAATGTCGGCATAATCCGGAAGTCGGCATTCTGCGGCTTATGCCGCGTGCGGCATAAGCGGCGTTGTTGTCGATCTCCAGGCGGCCGTCGTTGTAGAAACGCAGGAGCGCTTCCCAGCGACCCAGGGCGTAGCGCACCGCGCGCGCTGTGCCCGATTTTCTGGAGAGCTTGCTCAAAGTCGCTTCCAGCCACTGCTTCAGCGAGTCGAGCAGGGGCCGGCTGCGCTCCTGGCGCACCTCGCGCCGCTGGTCGGTGGAACGTCCGCGGATTTCTTCTTCGATGGCATAGAGCGCCGCAATCCGGTCGAGCGCTTCCTTGTCTACCGGCGATTGGTGCGCCTCGTGCAGATCAAAGAACTGCCTGCGCACAT
>JASHTO010000711.1 GCA_030040515.1 Terriglobia bacterium | reverse complement strand
TTGAAGTCATCCAAATGGTAGCCTTCCTTGCGCAGGCATTCCATGCCCGCTCCGCCCACCTCCGTCGTGCCGTAGGCCAGAACGATGGGGCACTTCCACACGCTCTCCACATAGGTGCGATAGACATCGGTCATACGATCGCCCGCGGCCATGATCAGGCGCAGGGGAAACACGCCCTCTTTCTCCGCAATCTCACTTAAACTGACCAGCCATGTGGGGTCGGCCACAATCACGTCATACTTATAGATGGACATGCGCGAATAGATTTCGCGCGGATGCGGCTTGCCCGCGGCGGAGCAGAACACTCCCAGATATTCGCAGGCGCGGAACGTGACCCAACTGCTGATCCAGTAGCCGCCGTCAAACGTGCAAACCACACGCGCCCCGGGCCGCACACCGTTTTCGTAGAGCCCGGCGGCCTGGTATCGGGCGGCAAAGTCGAGCTCCTCGTAAGAAAAGTAAACGCGCTTGGGGCCGCCGGAGGTTCCGGTGGTCTCAAAAACCAGCTCCGGCTCTCGACACAAAAACTCCTCCGCGGGAAGGGAGCGCAAGTCTTCTGGAGTGGTAAAAATATCCCCCAGGTCTTCGGGCCTGCGGACATGAGCGGCATCAATTCCGCTTTCGCGCAGTTTGCGGCGGAAGAATTTCTGGTGCTCCGCAGCGTATCGGACAATTTCGCCGAAGGCATCCATGCGAATCTTTTCAACCGCAGAGGGTGGCGTGCGCTTCCCCCAGCGGATCAGCGCCGGAACAGAATCCCCAACCACAGTTCGCTCAACGAGTTTTCGGACGCGATTGATCATATAGCGAAGAAACTGGAAATCGGAAACTGGAAACTGGGCAACGGGCGAGTTTCGAATTTCGAGTTTCGATTTTCCTCACATCAAATACGCTGACTCACCCGACCTGGGCGGAGGCGTGGCGAGCAGATCGATATACGTGGCCTTCTCCAGCAGCGCCACAGCCACTTGGGCAACGGCGTGAGCGGCGTCAGGCCGCGACCATTCACGCGCGCGCCGCCGCATTTCGTCAAGCTGCTCGTGGGAAGCGAGAAGCCGTGACGCCAGCCGCGGAATGTCGTTCAGCGTTTCGGCATGCTGCGCCACCCCTTTCTGCTCGAGGTAACGCACGTGCTGCTCCTCCGGTCCCGGAATCGGATGGGTCAGGATCATAGGCAACCCAGCAGTCAGAGCCTCCGCTGCCGTCAGGCCTCCGGGCTTCGTGATCAGCAAATCCGCTACCGCCATCAACTCGGGGACATTATCGGTCCAGCCGAACAGGTGCAGGTCCAGCGCCACCCTGCCCTTCAGAAATTCCAGGCGTTGGCGCAGTACGGCATCGCGTCCAGCCACGGCGAGCACCTGCATGGGCGAGCCGCAAAGTTCCAGGCTGCCCACCATGCGGTCAAGAGGCACCGGGCCCATTCCTCCACCCATCACCAGGACGATTGGCCGGCGCGGGTCCAATCCCAATGCCTGCTTCAGTTCCTTTTTGTCAAAGGGCAGCGCGAAGGCCGCGTCCACAGGAATTCCGCAAAGCAGGACACGGTTGGGCGAGACTCCCCATCCGATCAATTGCGCGCGCGCTTCCTCGCTGGCCACGCAATAGGCGTCGATCTCGGTTTGAACCCACGGCGGCTCGGTTTGATAGTCGGTCTGCACGGCAAGAATCGGCGCGTTGAACCAATCCTCGCGCCTCCCCAGGGCGGCGATTTCCGCCGCACCGACCTCCGTGACGATCACCAGTTGGGGCCCGAAGCTCTTGATCTGGCGCAAAACCTCGCGGCAACCACGGCGGAAAAACCAATGCGGCGCCGTCGAGCGGTGTTGTTTCCGCTGGCGGCGCTCGAATAAACTCCGCCACAGCCACGGCGCGTTGCGCAGCATCCACCAGTAGGGATCAACGTAGAGCCAGTGGAACCAGCGGCGGGCAGAGTCGAGCGCGTCGATCACTTTCACCTCAATCGGATTGCTGCTGTCGCGTAAAGCCAGTTGCACGGCCTCAGAAGCGCGCAGATGTCCTGAGCCCACACCGAGAGTCATAATGGCGACGCGCTTTTGGATCATTTCAAGGCTCCAGCACCTGTTCTCTCTTCCCCATTCCCGAACTCCTCATCCTCATTCAAATTTTCGCACCAGCAAAACCGCGTTCAACCCGCCGAACGCAAAGGAATTTGAAATAGCGTTTCTCACCGTTTTCTCCCGCGCTTGATTGGGGACATAGTCCAAATCGCATTCCACATCTGGTTCAGTATAATTCGCCGTGGGTGGGATGACCCCCCGATCGATGGCCTGAATGGTGGCGGTCAATTCCAGCGCAGCCGTGGAGCCCATGGCGTGCCCGTGCATCGATTTTGTCGAGCTGATGGCCACTTTGCGGGCATAGCCCTTGAAAACTTCTTTGATCACCTGCGTTTCCGTAACATCGTTCAAGCGCGTGCCGGTGCCATGAGCATTGATATAATCAACATCCTCCGGATTGATTTTGCCTTCCGCAAGAGCCATGCGCACGGCGCGCGCCGGTCCTTCAATCGAGGGTTGAGTGATGTGGCTAGCGTCGGAGCTCAGGCCGAATCCGGAAATCTCTCCGTAAATCTTTGCGCCGCGGCGCCGCGCGTGCTCGAGTTCCTCCAGCATGAGCATTGCCGCACCTTCACCCATCACCATGCCCTCGCGATCTGCGGAAAAGGGGCGGCAGGCCTTGCTGGGATCACCGTTTCCAGTAGCGAGCACGCGCACCGATTCCCAGGAGCGAATCATTCCGAAAGTAAGGGGCGCCTCACTTCCCCCTCCCAGCATCAAGTCCGCCATATCGTTCTTGATCAGATGGAAGGCTTCGCCGATGGCGTGCCCGGAAGACGAGCAGGCGGTAGCGGTGGTGAACGACGGCCCCTGCGCGCCGAATTCCATGCAGATTTGCGACGTGGCCGCGTTGTGCATGATCTTGGGAATAGTGAAGGGATGCAGGCGCGTGGCCTGCTTGGCGTAAAGATTGAAGTAGCCGGTATCAAAGGTGGTCGCGCCCGCCATGCCTGTGCCCGTCACCACGCCGAAGCGCGGGCGCTCCTCATCTTTCAATTGCAGGCCGCTCGACTCCATAGCTTCCTTGGCGGCAATGAGCGCAAACTGGCTGAAGCGGTCGAGCAGATCGAGACGCTTGGCCGGGAAATACGCCAGCGGATCGTAATCCGGAATTTCCGCGGCGATCTGCACGCTGAGTTGGGATGGATCAAATTGCTGAATGCGCCGGACCGCCGAGCACCCTTGCGCCAGGGTTTCGAAAAATTGGTTGGCGTTTTTTCCGGTGGAAGCGAAGACTCCAATGCCGGTGACGACGACTCTCCTCACGATGGGCCCTTTCTCAACTGTGGATTTAGACCGTCGCGGTCGGCTCGCCTTTGGCCATGGCCACGAGGTCCGACACATCCTTGCCTTCAATCACCCGCGTCAGGCTGTCCACAACCTGGCGGACGCTCTTCATGTTCTGCGCCACCGTGTCGGGAATGTCCAGCTTGAATTCCTCTTCCAGGGCGAAAAGGATGTTCACGCCGTCGAGCGAATCAATGCCCAGCTCCGCGAAGGTCGAATCCGGCGTGATCTTAGCCACGTCCAGATGTTGCTCGCGTGCGATGATCTCAATCACCTTTTGTGAAACGTCCATCTTGGCTCCTTATTCTGAAAAATTTGGATGCAACCTGTAGCTTGCAATCTGCTTACGAAGAGATACCGATGGAATTCTGCATCGTGAGTTCCGCCACCGCCTGCAACAGCTCCGTAAACTGAAAGGGTTTTTCGAGCAGCGCGTGGGCGCCCAGCGCCTTGGCGGCGTGCTTTTCCGGGCCAGTCATGAATGAAGACATCAGAATGAATTCGTGTTGGAATTGCTGCCGGCGTATGCTGCGAAGAAGTTCCAGTCCGGATTCCTGCGGCATGTGGAGGTCCGCGATGACGATTCGGTATTCAAGGTCACGGTTAAGCACTTCGCGCGCCTCTCGCCCATTAGCCACCGCGTGCGGGGCGTAACCGCCGCTCTCCAGAACTTCGCAGAGCAACCCGCGGCTCTCCTGATCGTCATCAACTACCAAAATCTTGTCCATAGCCTCCTAAAACCTAAGCTGATCCTTAAGGCAAGGTTGGTTCCAAGATCGAAATTCCTCTCGATTTTTTCGTAAAGCATTGATTCTATTGCCAGGAATTGTTGATAATGCGACATAAATTTCTACAAGGGAGGAACCGCAGTTTGGCTTGGTGTGGCATAATGCCACACCATAGAGAATTATTGTCGAACTTCGTATCTCGAAGTTTTTCTTGAATTCTCAACAGAAGAATCTTGCCAAGTTACTGCAAACAAGTCAGCTAACAGTGATACCTGGCAAAATTACAGCAATTTCCCCTCCTTGCATTTGTGCCACAGGTTGGTTGACAGTGAATCGGCTCAGGAAGTTGGAAGGAAATCCCTTAGCGGAGCGAAGGTATAGCCCCGCTCGCGGGCTCCGGCGATGATGGCGGGCAGGGCGGCGACGGTGCTTGACCGGTCGATTTCCTCAGGTTGGCGCGTGTTTTGACCGTCGTGCAGCAGGATGACGGCACCGGGCTTCAGTTCTCGCAGCGTGGCGGCCACGATGCCCTGAGTGCCTTTCTTCCAATCGTACCCGGTGGCGGACCACAGAATCATGTGCATGCCCCGCTGCAAAAGGGTGGGTACCAGGCCGAACCAGCGCGCGCCGTAAGGGGGGCGGAAAATAGCCGGGCGTAGGCCAGTGACCTTTTCGATAATCGCCTGCGTGCGTTCGATCTCCTCCGCCATGCGCTGCCGCGACTTGAAGTAGAGGAAAAGATGGGAGTAGGTATGATTCCCCACCTCATGCCCCTCGGCCACGATGCGCCGCAGCAGTTCGGGGTGGCTCTCGACGTTTTTGCCGCAGACAAAGAACGTGGCGGGCACGCGGTGCTCGCGCAGGATGGTGAGAATCTGTTCGGTAAATTTCTCCGCCGGCCCATCGTCAAACGTGAGCGCGATGCGATTCCCTTCCCGCGGCCCGCGAATCAGCACCGGGCGGAAGAAAGTGGACCACGGCTCCGAGCAGGCCCACCAGAACCACAGGCCGCATGCGAGCGCGACAGCGGCGATAATTTCGAGAATGTGGAGAAGCATGTTCTTTGAAGGCGCAGCAGAGCCAAACCGAAGTGAGGTTCACACAGAGTTCACGGAGTCTGTGACCGTTGGAATCACCGAAGTGTTGGCGCGCAGAGTCCACAGCGAAGTTCTCCGGGTTCCCTCCGTGCCCTCTGTGCCTTGACTCGGCGGCCTCTGTGAGAAACTCTTTTCCCCAACCGCCGCTCCAAGAAATTCATGAATAATCGGGGCTAAATAATCCGCAGAAAATTCAGCCCTGATTCCAGTGCCAGCATGGGACTGTTAGTAAAGGCGCTGACTTCATACGGGCAGCCGATTTTGCATCCTTTGCAGAAGTCCCACAGCGTGGCCTCCTGGGCGATGATTTTCTTCGCCGCCTCCGACTCGAAGATTTCCCGCAGCGGAGCCTGCGATTTATGCAGAGTCACAAACGCGCACGGCAAGTGGATGGAGCCATCGGGCTTCATGGAGATCAACTTCGAGGGATGCCGGCACGGAAACTTCGGCCCGAAGCCGCCCATACGATAAAAATTGTAGTAGTGCGTATAGAAGCGCACGTTTTTCGGGTACGACATGCGCAGCTCGCGCAGGAACATCTCGACCGTATCCAGGTCTTTGCCGTGCAACTCGGCGTCGGGCAGCATTTCGCCGTCGCGCATCACGTTGTGCACCGCCTCGGGGTGCATCACCAGGTGGTGCTGCTTGCAGAACTCCGCCAGCGCCGGCAGGTCGTAGAGATTTTCGATGTTCACCGCGGCGTTGATCTGCGTGGTGTAGGGCTTGCGCTTGGCCAGAACGAATTCCAGGTTCTCCAGAATTTTCGGTAGCCCGTCGAGCCCGCGCCGCTTGGCGAATCGCTGCACGTTGAGGGAGTCGATGGAGACCTCCAGCATGTCGAGCCGCGCCACGCCGTCGGCGTATTTCTTGATCAGCAGGCCGTTGGTGGGCATGGAGGTCCACATGCCCTTGTCGGCAGCGTAGGCGATGTAGTCGCAG
>JASHTO010000710.1 GCA_030040515.1 Terriglobia bacterium | reverse complement strand
GTCGGAAATCCCCTCGCCACGGTGGGCTACTTCGATTTTGAGCCCTATGTGGAAGACGATTGGAAGCCGCGCTCCAATTTGACCCTGAGCGGCGGCGTGCGGCTCGAAACCCAGGATCACATTCGGGATCATGCCGATTTCGCGCCGCGCCTGGACTTCGCCTGGGGCCTGGGGAATGGAAGATCCACCAAGACCGTGCTGCGCGGCGGCTTCGGCATTTTTTATGACCGCTACAGCGAAGGTTATGTGCTCAACACCCTGCGATACAATGGCATCAACCAACAGGAGTATGTCGTCGACAACCCCACATTCTTCCCCGCGATTCCGCCCGTCAGTACGCTCAGCTCGAGTTTGTCGTCGCCCATCATTTATCAAACCGACCCGAATCTGCGCACACCATACACCATGCAATCGGGATTGGGCCTCGAGCGGCAAATCTCCAAGAGGGCCACGGTGTCCGTTACTTACCTCAACACCCACGGCCTGCATCAGTTGATTGCCCGCAATATCAACGCGCCGGACCCCCTCAACCCGGCAAGCGCACGTCCCAACCCCAGCTTCTCCGACCTGTATCAATACGAAGCCGCGGGGCTCTACAATCAAAACCAGATGATCGCCAATTTCAATATTCGCAGCTCCAAGGTCTCGCTCTTCGGTTTCTACACCCTGAGCTTCGCGAACAGCAATACTCTCGGCCCCGGCAACTTTCCCATGAACCAGTACGATTTGGATGAAGACTACGGTCGCGCTGCCTATGACGTGCGCGACCGCATCTTCTTCGGTGGAAGCTGGAACCTGCCTTTGGGATTTCAAATCTTTCCTTTCCTGGTGGCGAATTCCGCCATGCCCCTCAACATCACCACCGGCCAGGAGCTGAATGGCGACACCATTTTTAATGAGCGCCCCGCCTTTGCCTCGAGCCTCTCGAACCCTGCCAATGTGATCAGCACTCATTGGGGAAGGTTTGACACGGTGCCACAGCCGGGCGAAACCTTTATTCCCATGAATTACGGATCAGGGTTTGCCGAGTTCACGGCCAACCTGCGCATCAGCAAAACCTTTGGATTTGGGAGAGAGGTTTCCAGAGGCGGAGGCGGCCCATCGGGCGGAGGCGGTTATCACCCAAGGGGCCTTGGCCCCGGCGGCCTGAGCAGCATGGGGTCGAGCAGCTCATTTTTTCACGGGAGCAACACCACCAACCGGCGCTACAACCTCACTCTCAGCGTCTCCGCGCGCAACATTTTCAATGATGCCAATGACGCTTCGCCCGTCGGCGTCCTGAGCTCTCCGGACTTCGGACGTCCGATCGCTCTTGCCGGCGGATTTTTTTCGAGTAACGCCGCAAATCGCAGGATCGATTTCCAACTGCGGTTCAGTTTTTAAATGGTAGCCACGGTCAGCGCCGTTCTGACCATGGGTACGTACCAGATGGTACGTACCGTGGGCTTCGAAACGTGGAAAAATCCCACGGTCAGGACTGCACTGACCGTGGCTACCAAGCCTTCTCATCCTGCCGGGCCACGGGCAGCCTCCTTGAAACTCGCGCCATCAGATATACTACTGATCGACGATTGTGTATGAGCAAATCCCCCACCTCTGCCAAAGGGTTGAAGGACTTCGCAAACTCCGGCATGAAGGCTTGCAAAAGACCCCTCACCCGTCTCGCCCCGGCTGATGAGTACGTCGGCTGCGAGCTACCCTCTCCCGCTGGAGAGGGAAAAGAAAGCTTCGTAATTCCGAGTGGGGCAAAGCGTGTTCTTCCCTCTCCCGAGGGGAGAGGGGGGACCGCGAGGCGGAGGGGGCCCCACGCTTTGCTTGTCGTGGGGGTGAGGGGTTTCTCGTTCAGTTTGTCCCTGATTTTCATGTTAGGACCTCCTTTGAATGCCGCCGAAAACACTTCAGCGCCGCCTTCCGTGATTCTGATTTCCATTGACACCCTGCGTGCCGACCACTTGAGCGCTTATGGGTACTCCAAAATCCGCACGCCTCACATCGACTCATTCGCGGACGGCGGCACGCTCTTCACCCAGGCCGAAGCCCAAATTCCGCTCACGCTTCCTTCGCACACTTCGTTGTTCACGTCCACATACCCTTTTCAGAACCTCGTAGAAGAAAACGGCGAGCGCGTCCCCGCGGACGCCGTGACCCTCGCCTCCGTGCTGCACTCGCAAGGATACAAAACTGCCGCATTCATCGGCAGCGATTACCTGGACCGTCGTTATGGATTGGACCAGGGCTTTGATGATTACGATAGCCCATTCGGCGAAGAAACGAGGAATCCGCTCGCGGCCAGCCTGCGGCGGGATGGCACCTTAGTTGTACGCGCCGCGCGTCAGTGGCTGGACGCACACCGCGGCCAGCCGGTTTTTGCGTTTGTCCACTTGTACGACCTGCATGTGCCCTACGCCTTGCCGCCGGAGGTTGCGCAGAAGCAGGGCATCTCGCGCTACGATGCGCAACTCCTCTACGTTGACCAGGTGCTGGGCCGCTTCCGGCAGGAGCTCGAAGAGAGCGGATGGTGGGACAAATCGCTCATCATCATCTTCGGCGACCACGGCGAAGGCCTGGGTGACCATCGCGAGACCGACCACGGCTATTACATCTACGAAAGCACGCTGCACGTCCCGTTGATCCTGCATTGGCCCCGGATCCAGGAAATGCAAAACTCGAAATTCGCCGCGAGCCTCCGAATTCCCGGCTACATACTCCGCGCCTGTCGGACTCATCGACGTCGCTCCCACGATATTGGACTTTCTCCACGTACCCGCTCCGGCTTCGTTTGAAGGCATCAGCCTGCTGGGCGCGCTGAAGAACTTGGAAAGCGCACCTCGTGCCGTCTACAGCGAGAGCATCTATGCGCACGACGCTTTCGGGTGGGCGCCGCTGCGCGCCCTGCGCGTGGGAAAGTACAAATACATTCAGGCGCCCAAGGCGGAAATTTACGATCTTGCCGCCGATCCCGGTGAGCGCGTGAATCTTCTTTCTCAGAACTCCGCGATGGCGGCAGAGCTCCAGAATCGGTTGGCGGCCGTGCTCGTGCGCTATAAACCCCTCCGGCGCCCTGAGCCCTTCGCGCTTTCCCCCGAAACCCTGGCGGAGCTGGAATCGCTTGGCTACCTCGCCGCCGCGCCTCGACGTGATGCCCCAGGCGCAGGGCAGGAAAACTCTTTGCCCGACCCCAAGGACCGCTTCGCGGAGTTTGAGCTTTATCAAAACGCTTATTTGGACTTTACGGAGGGACGCGCCGCCGTTGCCATTCCCAAGCTGCAATCAATTCTGAAGTCCGACCCGCAAAATACTTTGGCGCGCTTTCATCTGGGCGAATGCTACCTCCAAATGAAAAGGCCGCGGGATGCTTTGAGTGAATGGACAACCATTCTTAAACTTGAACCCGACTACGCTCCCGCGGCAGAAGCGCTGGGCGATTACTGGCTCGAGCACAACGATTATGAAAAAGCGCGGCGGCGCTTCCAGCAGGTGCTGGCGTTATCACCCGAGAGTTTTACAGGCCACTTCCAATTGGCCGCCGCCGATGAACGCTTGGGCTTGCTCTCCGAGGCACGCCAGCATCTGGAGATGGCTTGCAAGATTGCACCTCACGACGAAAACTGCGCCAGTAAACTGAAAGCGCTTACACAAAAATAGGGAACGGCATTTTTTGGGGGAATGACTAACCCCAATAATCCAGACCTGGACACGGGCGCGAAGAAAGACTGCGGCTGCTCCCGCGAAGCGAGAGACCGTGGGTAGCCGTAGGTGAAACCTACGGAAGCCAAGGCAAAAGACACGGGCCGGCCTGAAGGGGGGCCATGGCCGCGGCCGTAGTTCGCGTTATTCCGGCAAGTACTTAACCCCGGGCCGGCCGGCGACGATTCGGCCAATGTTCCAGCACTTTTCCCGGCGCTTTCTCAGGGCCGAAGCGACCGCCGGCAAGTTGCGGGGCGAAACGATTAGGAGCATGCCGAGACCCATGTTGAACGTTCGCAGCATATCGTCGAGGGGTACTTTACCGCGCTGCGCAATCAAATCAAAGATGGGGAGCACCGGCCAGCTTCCCAGGTGGACTTCCGCGCGCGTGCCGGCGGGCAAAATTCGCGGCGTATTGTCGGTAATGCCGCCGCCGGTGATGTGAACCAGACCTTTCAGCCATCTGCTCTCGAGGAGAGGCTTTACCGCCGGCCAATAACAGCGGTGCGGAGCAAGCAGCATCTCGCCGAGCGGACGATTGAAGCCGTCCGGCACCTTGGTCAAGGGCAAATTCTCCTGCTCCAGCAAAACCTTGCGCGCCAGCGAATAGCCGTTGGTGTGCAGTCCGAGCGACGGCAGCCCGAGAATCACATCTCCCGCGCGAATCCCGCTGCCATCGATGATTCGCCCGCGCCGCACCCAGCCCACGATGCAGCCCGCCAAATCATATTCCCCAGCGGGATAAAAGCCCGGCATCTCCGCCGTCTCGCCACCCACCAGCGCGCAACCAACCTGCCGGCAGGCGGCGGCCAGGCCCGCAACGATCTCAGTGACAACTTTGGGGAGCATCTTGCCCGTAGCCAGGTAATCGAGGAAGAAAAGCGGAGCGGCGCCGTGCACGGCGATATCATTGACACAATGGTTCACCAAATCCGCGCCTACGGTGTTGTGGCGATTGAGGGCGAAAGCGATTTTCAGTTTCGTGCCTACGCCATCGACGCTTGAAACCAGGACGGGGTCGCGCGGCAATCCCTGCAAGGAGAAAAATCCGCCAAAGGCTCCAACTTCGCGCAGAACACGCGGGCTGAACGTGCTGAGCGCCAACTGCTTGATGCGGGCTTTGGCTTGGCTTGCGGCGTCGATATCGACGCCGGCGTCACGATAGCGCATAAGAACAGTGGTTAGTAACGAGCGGCCAGTGTGGTTGGCCACAGAAATTGCAAGATGTAGCGCCGCCCTTGGGGGCGGCATGCCGAGCTAAAGCTCGGCGCTACATCTTTTCTCAAAACGTTTGTCCGGTTCTTGACCAACGCGTGTGAGTAATGAAATTCCAGGCGATGGAGACGTCGAACTTCAGCCGGGCCGCGAGCGTGTCTGCCTGCCAGTCCTTGGGATCGGGCGCGTCGAACGACCAGTAGACAAACAGCGGCTCACCTACAACGTTTTCGAGCGGAACGAATCCCCAAAAACGGCTGTCCAGGGAATTATCGCGGTTATCTCCCATTACAAAAAGGTACCCGGGCGGCACGTGCAAACCATCACTATGAATGAAGCTGGGCATCTTCCGTGCCCAGGCGGGATCGAGTCCCAAATAGGCGGGATAAGTTTGAAGCAAGCTCAGGCTGGGAGGAAAATCGTCGCGCAAATCGTCGTGCGAAGATTGGTTGGGATAAGTAAGGTACTGCACATAGGGTTCAAACAAGGGCTTGCCGTCGAGGATGACACGTTTGTTCTCAATCTTCACCACATCGCCGCCCACTCCAATCACGCGCTTCACAAACATCACCGAGGGATTGACGGGATAACGGAACGCTACGATATCCTGCCGGTGGACTTTCCTGAGCGGCGGCAGGCGCAGCGACGTATAAGGAACGTGCGGACCGTAGAGGAGCTTGTTGAGGAAGACATGGTCCCCCACAAGGATTGTGGACTCCATCGAACCGGTGGGAATGACCGTGGCCTCGGCAACAAAAGTGCGGATGCACAGGACGGCCACCAGAACAATGAGCAGCGAGCGAACGGTTTCCCACACCGTCTCCTGGTGCTCGGGCTGAACGGGCTTTTCTTCAAGGGCCGGTTCGGAGGCGGCCAGCGGCTCTGGAACAGGCGGCGATTCGGGCTTCAATTCCGGTGTTTCCATTGGTTTCAATCGCGGTTTCGCAGGGCGATGAGCGGTTCCTGAATGGTCGTGGGATACTCGGAGGTATAGCACGCCAGGCAGAAGTGGCCGTGGGAATCATCAACGGCGCGGCGCATCCCTTCAATGGAAAGGTAACCCAGAGTATCAGCGCCCAGGAACTCGCGAATCTGTTCCACCGAGTGCGTTGCCGCGATCAATTCCTTTCGCGTCGGCGTATCGACGCCGTAAAAGCACGGAGACACGGTGGGCGGGCAACTGATTCGCACGTGCACTTCAGTAGCACCCGCCTCCCTTACGATGCGCACAATCTTGCGACTGGTTGTTCCGCGCACAATGGAATCGTCAACCAGCACCACGCGCTTCCCTTCCAGCAAGCTTTTCACGGGATTGAGCTTCAGCTTGACGCCGAAATCGCGAATGGCCTGGCTCGGTTCGATAAACGTGCGGCCCACGTAATGATTGCGGATCAGCCCGACCTTGAAGGGAATTCCGGAGGCCTCCGCAAACCCCGTGGCGGCGGGAACTCCGGAGTCCGGGACGGGCACCACGACATCGGCTTCCACCGGGTGCTCCTGCGCCAGGTAGCGACCCAACATCTCGCGGCTTTTCTGAACCGAGCGGCCAAACACCACGCTGTCGGGGCGGGAGAAATAAACATGCTCGAAGATGCATTGCGCGTGCGGCGCCGGCGGAGCAAATCGCAGCGAGGTGACGCCCCGGCTGTCAAGAATCACCATCTCACCCGGCTCGACGTCGCGGATGTAGCGGGCGTCAATCAAGTCGAAGGCGCACGTTTCCGACGCCAACACGTACGCGCCATCCAGTTGCCCCAGGCTCAGCGGGCGGAATCCGCGCGGGTCGCGAATGCCGTAAATCGCGTCCTTGAAGAGCATAACCAGGGAATAAGCGCCCACCACTTTGTCCAGAGCTTCGGCAACAGCCTCGGGAATACCCGACTGGCGCGAGCGGGCGAAGAAATGCAGGATGACTTCCGTATCGCTGGTGGTCTGGAAAATGTCCCCCCGCGATTCGAGCTCCCTGCGCACCGCCGAGGCGTTCACCAGGTTGCCGTTGTGCGCCAGCGCCACCTGACCCTTGTTGCAACTCACCTTCAGTGGCTGGGCGTTTCGCAAGTCCGTGTCACCGGCGGTGGAATAGCGCGTGTGGCCGATGGCGTGCCGGCCCGGCAGACTCTCAATCACACTCTTAGGGAAAATTTCCTGAACGTGTCCCATGCCTTTCTGGCAGGTCAGGTTTTCGCCGTCGGAAGAGGCGATTCCGGCGCTCTCTTGGCCGCGATGTTGCAAGGCATATAGCCCAAGATACGCGAGCTTCGCGGCTTCGGGGTGTCCGTAGACCCCAATTACACCGCAATGATCGTGGAACTTGTCGACTTCAAGATCGAAACTGGGGATGAGTGGTGAAACCGGCTCCAATGATCCTTCTCCAAATCGGAGTGGGCAGCAGAGATTTAGATGCGCAAAGTTAACCGCAAGATCATTCTGCACTCATTCAAGGGTCCATGCAACTGGTTTCTGGGCAGTGTCCTAGTTTGAAATTTCGGCGTAGGGGCACCCCTTGCGGGCGCCCTTCCGGCATTGCCGAGCCGATGGCAGGGACAAGCCCTGCCCCTACGTGCGGGCAAATTTAGTGGAACTTCCCTGATCCTTACCAATCATGGCAAGCGGCGGGTTTGGGAGGAGAAAAAGTTGCGGCATTTTCTCGCCACCAGGCGTGCCAGTCTGCTTCGGCGCGCTGGAATTCCTCGCGCGTGGGATTGGCGGACAGCGTTTCCTTGTGGCCGGTCAGCCCTTCGAGCGCGAAATTCGACACCTGCTCCACCGGCGCCTCGGGATCGTTCAGTGCGGCGAGCAGTGCGGGAACAACTTCCTTCATCCCCAGGTTCTTCAAGCCGAGAATCGCGTCCATGCGGTCCGTCATCCGTGCGGAATGCAGATTGTCGTAAAGCGGCTGGAAGGCCTGCGCGTCGTGAAAGAATCCGAGCGCGCGCAGAATATTGCCACGCATGGGCTCGGCGCTTCTCGAGAGCGTGTCCAAAAGTACGGGGATGAATGCTGAATCACCCTTCTCGGCCAGCACCACCAGCGCATAGGAGCGAAGTGGACCATCGGCTCCATCTTTACTCCCGGAATCCCCGGCGGCCTCGCCTTCTTGAAACAACCTGAGAATGGCTTTCCACGAGGCGGGCGTGTTCAAGCGGGCCAGTCCGTTCACCACTTCGCGGCGGTCCCAGCGATCGGGTTTTCCGGGATTTAACATGGTGACCAACTGACCGAGAAAAAAAGGCTGAGGCATGGAGGTGAGCACCATGACGGCCTCAGCGGGATCGGGGTCCTTGGGGTTGGCGATGGCATTGAGATAAGGTTGAAAAGCCGCCTCCACCTGCGCGGGAGTAGAGGACACCACGTGAATGCTGAATTCGTCAATGGCCAGCGCGAAGGCCTCGGGCTTGTCCGCCGGATTTCCGGTCTGCGGATCGATGGGGAGCAGCGCCAGGCGACGTTCCGCGCGCAAGTGGTAAGTGCCCGGGGCAGAGAATTTCGCCCACTGGTTGAGCAGCCAGCGCTCGGAGTGATCTTTTCCAGGCGGCAACGTCACGGAGCCGTAAACCGCAGTCCCCTGCGGGCTGCCGCAAGGGTGTGGACCGGGGTCGGGAAGCGGCTTCCCCCCAGCATCCTTCACTTGGAACTGCGGCTCCTGGGCGTAGTCCGCGGAAAGACCGCGCGCGGGACTGCGATAACGAAAACTGAATGCGGCGCGACCCGTGTTGCGAATGACATAGCGGCAGAAAATCGGCTCGCCGAGCTGGTAGATGGGCTTTTCCATTTCAAAGTGGACGGAATAATCCACCTGGGCAAACGCGGCGGCAGGATTCGCCCCCGCCAGGAAGAAAAGCAAACCCAACTGGAGAGCGGGCCTCGCGCTGCGCACGACGATAAATATCATCTCGACCATCATACGCGAAAGCGCGGCGAAAGAATGTGATTCTCTTTTGCCTGGTGATTGCAGGGTGCGGCGAAGATTCCATCCGCAGCGCTTCGAATCGCACTTCGCGTGCCGTTGGGGCGGCATTCGGGAATAAAGTCAACAAACGCCAGACAACATGCCTGCCTGCGCGCGGCGTGGAGATCGCGGCGGGTCTATAATACAAATTCGAACCAAGGCGGGAATGCGCTTCACGGCTCGCTTGCATCTAACCGGGCGTGGGTTCGTCGATGATTTCTATGGCCTCGAAAAGCAGTTTCTTCGCTTCGGCGCTGTTGCTCGCGCTGGCGGCGATATGCGCCGCCGGGACGGCAGTCAAGCTCTGCTTGAAAGACGGCAGCTACCAGATGGTTTCAAGCTACGAAGTTCAGGGCGACCGCGTGCGCTACTACAGCGTGGAGCGCTCGGAATGGGAAGAGATACCCACCTCGCTGGTGGATTTCGATGCCACCAAGCGCGCGGAGCGGGACGCGAAGGCGGCTGAAGAGAAAAACCTCGAAGATGCCAAGAAAATGGACCAGGAGCGGTTCTATAAGCTGCCGGACTTGGGCATCGAAGTGGCTCCGGGCATTCACCTGCCGGGCGATGATGGAATCTTCACTGTCGATCAAAAGCGCCTGGTACGCCTCGCCCAGTCGGAGGCCGAAGCGATCACCGACAAAAGGCGGACTGCCATGATGCTGGCCGTACCTTTGCCGATCGTAAAGGCACGGTCGCTCATCGTTCTCGAAGGGCCCAAAGCAATCATCCGTCTGAATGACCCTTTGCCGATTTTCTATGTCCAGTCCGCGGCCGGCCTGGGCGCGAACCTACAGCTCGTGCAACTGAAGGCCGCAAAACAATCGCGCGTGGTCGAGGAAGTGGATACCAGCCGAGGCAAAAATGGCACGTCAACGGAGGATCGCACGACGTTGCCGGTGGAACGCGAGCAAATCGCGCCGAATGTCTACACCCTGAAACCCCTTCAGCCCCTGGAAGGTGGCGAGTACGCTCTCAGCGAGGTCGTGGACGACAAACTCAGCCTGGATGTTTGGGACTTCGGGTTTGAAAAGTGGCAGGTGGTGAAGTGAACAGGCTCACTTACGGGGCCAGGCACAACTGAATCTTCACTTCAGGCTAATTTCTTCGAAGGGCAACCTTCGTGCGACCGGCATTATTGATTAGCGAGGGCGGCGCGTTTGGCGGCGGTTTTTTCTGCGTACATGCGGGCATCGGCTTCCGCCACATCTTTATCCGGTGACTGGCCGTTCACGTGAACGTACAGACCCAAGCTGACGGAAATCGGCAGATCACCCACACGATTGCTGGCATCCCATTCCGCCACCCGATGATGCATCCGCTGGCGGACCGTTTCCCCGCC